>DASUJH010000012.1 GCA_036279355.1 Gemmatimonadales bacterium | reverse complement strand
TCCGATCGCTGGCGGCCCGGCTGGCGTGTCGACCACCACCTATGCGGTAATCGAGTTAGCTCCGTGGCTCTGCGTCACCGCTTTCGCAGGCTTTGCCATTAGCAGCGTTTGAGAAACTGGGCGCGCCGTCGGGGCGCCAGTACTTGGACGCTGACTTTCGGCAAAGAACGGTCCAGCCGACCCGAACGCGAGCCGTAGCAGCCCGACAAGCGACTGTGCGCAAACCGCTTATCGGATCCGATTGCGTTCCAATCGACTGATTCTTGATGGCTCATGATTATACACGCGCCAAAACGTCCCCAGCATTTCGCCGGGATCGGTCAGGCGTGCGAGGAATTGAGCTGAGCGCGTTGTCCGTTTGCACGATTCGCGCCGCCGGCGCCAGCTAGCTCGGCCGGCCGCGCGCCATCCACCGTCCGAGCCGCACCAGATCCGCCTCGCCAAGGCGGCCGTGGGTCGGCAACGTGATGAGCCGGCGCGCAAGCTCGCGCGCGCCGGGGTACCCGTCGGCCGATGGCACCCGCCGCTCCCCAAACCCGTGGAGATCGGCGAGCGACCGCGGATAGCCGGGCCAGATGCCGAGTCGGTGCGCGGAACGCTGATCCGCCGCCGCTCGCGCGTTCGCACCGGCACGAAGCGGCAAGCGGAGGTAGCCCGCGACAGCGTCCGGTTGCTCATCAATCAACTCCAGCCCCGGGGCCAAGCGGGCCGCCGCGAGCAGGCGCTTGGCATTGGCGCGCCGCCGCTCGGCCTCGGCGGCCCCGAGGCGAATCGTTCGAGCCAGCACGCTGGCAGCGAACGGTGAGAGATGCGCGGCCGGCGCGGGCGCGCGATAGACCGTCTCGCCCAGCCGAAGGAAGGGCAGCGACAGCGGGACGCCGTACACGGCCGGCCGCGCGAGGAGCCACTGGGCAAAGAGCGCCACCGGCTCGCGGAGGGATGTGCGCGCCGCGGCCAGTGAATCGCGCTGCGACGCAAAGGCATCGCCAACGGTGCTGGACGCGGCGCCCACGGTGGCCGGTGCGTTCGCGAGCAGCGCCCCGCCCCGCCCGCCCGTCACGCCTTTGCCGCGTCCGAAGCTCAGCACGCCCCAGCGCCCGAGGGTGCCGGCCGGGGCATCGCCGAACAAGACGCCGGCGCCCTGTGCCGCATCTTCGATTACCACCGCTCCCGCCGCGTGTGCGAGCGCGGTCACCGCCGGAACATCCACCGGGATGCCGTAGAGATGCGCGACCACGACGGTGCCCGCGCCCGCATCCAGCGCGCGCCGGAGCGACGCCTCGTCCGGGCCGAGCGTGGCCGGGTCGAGATCGTACAGCAGGAACTCCACACCCGCCGCGTCCGCCGCCGTCGCGATGTCGTAGCAGCAATAAGCCGGCAGCGCCGCGGGGCCGGGGCGCTCGCGCGCCGCGAGCTTGAGTGCAAGCGCGAGCGCGCTCGTGCCGCTGTCGGTGAGCAGGAGGCCTGCCGGGTGATACGCAGCCGTGAGCGCCGCACGCACGCGCTCCACCACGCGATCGCGGGCGCCGCGCACCAGGAGCGCGCCGAACCCTGAAGCCAGCGCGCCGAGCGGCAGCGGCGAGTAGACCGGAAGCTGGGCTCTGAGCCTCACGGGATGCAGCGCACGATGCGCGGACCGAGCGCCGTCGCCACCGGGAGCGGCAGCCGCCGCCAGAGGCGCGGGCCCCACGCGTACGCCGCGTCGTCCGGTGAAGGCGTGCCGGTCGTCCCGCCGCGCGCGTGCTGATACCACCAGAGCGGCTCGTCGCGCGAGCCCCACTGGCGCTTGAACCGATGCGTGCCGGCGCCCGGCGTGCTCCGGCCGAAATTGAATACCCCGACGCGTTCCGCCACCGCCCGCCGCATGAACTCCCAGTAGAGCAGCATGTTGGGCGCGACGCGATTGTATGCCGAGAGCGCGGATGCCCAGGTCATCTCGAATTCGCCGCCCCAGCGGAAGCCGGCCCCGCACGCAATCGCACGCCCGCCGAGATACGCGCAGCCGAACCACGCATCTTCGCCGAACGCATCGGCCGCCGCCTGGAACAGCGCCTTCGGTTGCGTGGGCGTGCCGAGATCGCGCATGTGCTCGGCGAAGACGGCGAAGAACGGCTCGACCTGGTCGAGGCCGAAGCGCACTTCTACGCCGTCCTTCTGGGGCCGCTTGATCTGGCTCCGGAGCTTGGCGCCGAGCGCCTTCCAGAGCGCGTCGGGGTCGGCGGGGAGGTCGAGCAGCGTGGTCACCTTGCGATGTGACACCGGCAGCGCAATCGGGAGCTGCACGCGACTTCGGAGCTCGAGCAACTTGACCGCGCCGTCGCGCGCGAGTGCCAGCGCATGGTCCGCGAGTGCGCGCACCGACTCCTCGTCGCCCAGCGGGCCGCCGTAGTTCACGAACGGCATCGAGACGAGATAGTGCCCGAAGAGGCGGCTCCGCACCCGCACGAGCGGCAACACGCCGGTGAGCGCGCCCTGCCCGTCGCGCGCTCCGAGGTACACACATTCGTGGCCGAAGACGCGCTCGATCACGCCACGCCACTCGTAAAGATGAAAGTGGGTCCACCCGGCCTGAGCCCGGACCCGCGCGTTCCATTCTCCGCCTTCGCCCTTGTAGCGCTCGATTGCGACCGTCATCCGAGGGCGTACCGCCGCTCGGCGGAGGTGAAGCGGAACTGCCCGAGCAGCCGCTCGAGTCTGCCGAGCGTCCGGCCGAGACCGTTGTAGTGGCGGAGGCGGGTGAGCGGGGAGACCGCGAGGCGCGGTTGCCCGGGATCGATTTCCCAGGGATGGATGTAGAACATCGCCGACTTGCCGGCCGAGCTGTGCTCCTCGAGCGCGCGCGCGGTGAGGGCATAGGGGAGCTGGCGGAAGTAGCCCCCGCCGGCGGCTGGCACCCGCACCGGGCCAAAGAGCGTCGTGGCCATCGGCAGCTCGAGCAGCGAGCCCGCGGGGCGCTGCACCCGGTACGCTTCGGTGGGCGCGCCAGGATAGCCGTAACCGGGACGCCGGATCGGGAAGATGCTCGAGTCGTACCGATAGCCGGCCTCGATCAGCGCATCGAACGCCCACTCGGCACCTGGCACGATCGAAAAGCTCGGCGCGCGGAATCCGACGACCGGCACCCCCGCGATGTCCTCCAGCACCGTGCGGCAGCGGCGCACATCCTCCAGGAACTCGCCCGGCGCGAGACTCGTCACCCGCCGGTGCCACCAGCTATGCGCCGCGATGCCATGCCCCGCGGCCGCGATGCGCCGTATCAGCGCGGGCTTTCGCTCCGCCACCCAGCCGACGGTGAAGAACGTGGCACTCGCGCCGTGCCGCGCGAGCAGCTCGAGCAGCGTGTCCACGCTCGCCTCCACCCGGCTCGGCAACGACTCCCACGCCCGGCGCGGCACAGCGCGCTCGAAGGCGAGCACCTGGAAGTATTCCTCCACGTCGACCGAGAAGACGTGGGCTGCGGCGGCGTCGGGATTCATGCGCGGAATATACGAACGGAGCACCGATGCGCGGACCGCGCCTTGTCGCGCCGCAGCCGCCCGAAGATCTTCGGGCATGGTGCGCACCCGGCTCCGACTCGGCGCGAGTATCACCGCGATGGGCCTGGTCGCGATCTTCCTCGCGACGTTGACGCCCGCGCCCGACCAGGCCCGCCTCGTCGCCAAGCTTCCCACCTGGTGCCTGGTCTGCGGTGACCTCGGCGGCGTGGACGTCACGCTCAACGTCCTCCTCTTCATTCCGTTCGGCATCGGGTTGACGCTGGCCGGCGTCCGCTGGCGGCGGGTCATCCTCATTGCCGCCGTCACGAGCGGATGCATCGAGCTCTTGCAGTACTCCGCCATCGTCGGCCGGGATGCGTCGCTCAGCGACTTTCTGACCAACACGCTGGGCGGCGCCCTCGGCGCGCTCATTGCGAACACTGCGCGTACGTGGCTCACGCCGAGGTCCGCGCCGGCGCGGCGCCTTGCCGCGGCGGCGGCGCTCGTCTGGATTGCGCAGGCGGTCGTGACGGCGTACGCCTTGACGCCGTCGCTGCCGCGCAGCGTGTACTGGGGCCAGCACGCGCCCGACCTCGAGCAGTTCGAGCGATTCCGTGGGCAGGTGGTCTCGGCCGACATCGGTCCAGCAGAGATTCCGGAAGGCCGCCTCCGGAACTCAGCGCGGGTCCGCGCACTGCTCCTCGACTCCGCCACGTTCCAGGCCATCGCCGTGCCCGCGGGCCCGACGCCGGGCCTGGCGCCGGTCGCGAGCATCTTCGACGGGGACAAGAATGAAATCGCGCTGCTCGGGCAGGATGGCGTCGACCTCGTGTTTCGCCTCCGCACGCACGCCGTCGACCTCCGGTTGCGCCCGCCGGCCCTGCGCGTGGCGTCGGCCTTTGCGGCAGGCCCGGCGGACACGGTACGCATGTCCGGCGTGCTCGTGGGCAATCGGCTCGTGGCGCGGGTGAGCGCGGGGAGCGCCACCCGGGAAGCGGCCCGCGCGCTTAGCCCGCAGTGGGGGTGGAGCCTGCTGCTGCCGTTTCACCACGCCTTCGGTGCCGACACCGCCTGGGTCACGGCTCTCTGGATCGCGGCGTGGCTCGCCGTGCTCGGCTACTGGACGCGACAGGGGTGGACGGCACCCGCGAGCGCGGCGCTCGTGCTCCTCGCAACAGCCGTGGCGGGACTGGTGGTGGTGCCGTGGGTCTTCGGGTTCGAGCCGGCGCCGTTCACGCAGTGGCTCGGGGCCGTATGCGGGGCCGCGATCGGGTGGGGGGCGGGCGCATGGATGGCGCGCTCGGGACGGCGCCTGCTCCGCGCGATCGATCGCGCGGACTACGCGATCGATCCGCCGAGCGCGCGGAGCGCCGCCTCGCCGTAGAAGAGGCGGATGTACTTGGCCTGCGGCGCAGTGAGCCGGCGCACCGCCCACGAGAGGTGGACGAAGTGCGGCTCGTGGGGGGGCGTGATCGGGTGCATGCCGCACTCCCCCGGCAGGTGATTCCCCTTGCGCGTATTGCAGGTGCTGCACGCCGTGACCACGTTGGTCCACTCGTTGTCCCCGCCGCGCGAGAGCGGCACCAGGTGATCGCGGGTGAGGCACTCGCGGTGGCGCAGCTCGGTCTGACCGCGGTGGCAGAACTGGCACCGGTAGCCGTCGCGGGCAAAGAGGAATGTGTTGGTGACCTGGCGACGGAAGCGGCGGGGGACGTGGACGAACTTGACGAGGCGGATGATGGCGGGCTTGGGCAGCGTCAGGCGTTCGCTGCGGACGACGTCGCCGCCGTCCGCCTCGACGATTTCCGCTTTACCCTCGATGACGAGCCGCAGCGCCCGCCGCACCGGCACCATGGTGAGCGGCTCGAACGAAGCATTCAGCGCCAGACAACGCACGAGCCGCCTCTCGACCCAGAACGAACGGATTCCCAGTGGACTGCGGGAACAAAGATGACGCTGGAATCGTAACCGGCAGCGCGGGAGCCCGGCAAGGGAGCGCGGCGGTTATCCGCCGTCATCGTATCAGCTCCTCGATCCGCTTCGCCACCACGCGCCGCAGCCGCTCGCTCCGCGTGATGATGAGCACCGTGTCATCGCCCGCGAGCGTACCGATGATCTCGCTCCAGCCAGCCTGATCGAGCGCGGCGGTGACGGCGCCGGCCGCGCCCGTTGCCGTCTTGAGCACGAGAATCGGGCCGACGCCGTCGGCGCTCACCAGCAGCGTCGGCAGCACGTGGGAGAGATCGGGGCGGATGCCGCTGTCGGGCGGGTGCGCGTAGTACGCACCCTGCTGCGGGTCGGTGAGCTTGGCGAGCCCCAGCTCCCGGATGTCGCGCGAGAGCGTCGCCTGCGTCACGGCGAACCCTTCCCCCGAGAGCGCCTGTCGCAGGTGCTCCTGGTTCTGGATGCGCTGCTCGCGGACGATCCTGAGAATCGCGGCCTGCCGCTGGATCTTCATGCTTCCGGTCTCCGGTAAACCTGCCGGCCCCCGACGTACGTGGCCACAACGTGGTCCCTCCGGCTTTCGAGCACGCGTTCCGCGAGCGAATCCGCCGTGCCGGGCTCGACCCGCACGGCCGCGATGTCCCCCCATTTGCCCGGTAGCAGGCTTCCGATCTCGCCTTCGAGCCCGAGCGCGCGCGCGCCGCCCAGCGTCGCAAGCTCGAGCGCCCCATCCGCGCTGAGCCCGGCCAGCTCACGCGCCGCGCGCGCTTCCGCCAGCAGGTCGAGCGCACCCACGCTCACCTCCGAGTCGGTGCCGAGGCCGACCCTGAGCCCCGCGGCGAGCAAGCGGCCGAGCGGCGCGGCGCCGTGCCCATGGCGGCGGTTCGAGCGCGGGCAGTGCGCCACGGCGGAGCCGGCCCGGGCGAGGCGCGCGATGTCGTCGGCGTCCACCTGTACCACATGGATGGCCAGCGTGTCGGGGCCGAGCACGCCATGGCGCTCGAGCCACGCCACCGGCGAGCACCCGGGCTGTGCCGGCGCCGGAATGCCCCGGCGGCGCCATGCCTCGGCGAACGGCCCCGCGGCGCCGCGAAGAAGCTGCGTCTCCGCGGGCGATTCGGCTAGATGCACCGCGATCGGAAGCCCGGCGCCGCGGGCCCACGCGGCCGTTCCGCTGTAGAGCGGGCCACTCACCGTGTACGGTGCGTGCGGCGAGACGCCGATCCGCACCCGCTCCGACGCGAAGCGGCTCGACCTGGTGACCGACTCGACGAGCGCGGCGAGACTGGTGGCGCACTGCTCCGGATGGGGCCCGAACACTTCTTGGTAGGCGATGCCCGTGCCGCCCAGCTCGGCGAGCGCGCGGATGACGGCGCCGCTGTCGCCCGTATCGGCGACGGTCGTGACGCCGCCCGCCCAGCAGTCGGCCACGCCGCGCCGCGCGGCCTCCGCCCAAGCGTCGGGCGCGCGGGCGGCCTTGCGCTCGCGCAGATGCCGGATCCATTCGGCGAATTCCGCATCGTCGACCTCGCCTCCGAGGCCAGTGAGCTCGAGATGGGTGTGCACGTTGACGAGACCGGGGACGAGCACAGCGTCCGGATGGCGCGACGCAGGCACGTCGGGCGGCGCCGGCACCTCGGCCTCGGGGCCGACGCGGGCGATGCGCCCGTCGGGATCGATGAGCACGGCGGCCTGAGCGATGGGCGACCCCTCGACGGGCAGCGCCCACCCGGCGCTCAGCCGGCAGGCCGGCACGTCAGCGGGGAGGTCGCGGACCGGCCGCAGGTTTGGCCGGGGGGACGGGCGCTGGAGCGGGCGCTGGAGCGGGCGCGGCATTGCCGGGAGGCCCCTGACCGCCCATGACGCCCGCAGGTACCGGAGCGGCGGACGGTGGCGCCGCGGGCGCGGTCGGCCCCTCGGGCGGATCCGCGCCCGGCACGAACACCCGCGCGCCAACGGCCGGTGCCGGCGAGCCCGGCGCTGCACCCGGCGGTCCGTTCCCGCCCATCACTCCGCCGGCACCGCCAACGTTGAACGGCGAATGCACCGGGCAGAACTGGGTCGGCTCGGTGCCGGGGATGAACGACTCGATGTAGTGGTCGTCCTTGGGACAGAACGGCGTCGCCTTATAGCCGGTGGTACGGTCGACGTCCTGCACCGTGAGCCCAGCGGGACGGGGCCACGCGGCCGGCGTCGGGCGCCGGTCGTACACCTCGGTCATCATCGCGGTCCACGCGGGCGCCGCGAGAATGCCGCCCTGCGCGTTGGACTTGATCTTCTGCGGCTGGTCGAAGCCGATCCAGAGGCCGGTGACGAGGTCGGGCGTGAAGCCGATGAACCAGACGTCGTTGCCGTCGTTGGTGGTTCCGGTCTTGCCGCCGGCCGGAACCTTGAATCCGCGCGCCGTGACTGCCGAGTACGCGGTGCCGTGGCGCACCACGTCCCGCAGCACGTCGTTCATGAGCCAGGCGTGGAGCGTATCCATCACCACCTCGGACCGCACCATCGGTTGCCAGACGATCTTGCCGCTCCGGTCTTCGACCCGGAGGATCGCGTTCGGCACGGTGCGCACGCCGAGGTTGGCGAACGTCGTGTAGGCCGCGATCATCTCGATCGGAATCACGTCGGCCGAGCCGATGCTGATGGAGGGCACCGGCGGGATTCGCGTGGTGAGCCCGAACTTGGCCGCCTCGGCGATCACCGCCTGCTCGCCGAGCTGCATGCCGAGCTTCACGGCGACGATGTTGCGCGAGACCATGAGCGCCCGGCGCAGAGTCATCGGGCCCTCGAACTCGTTGTCGTAGTTCTGCGGCGTCCAGATGCCCTGCGGCGGCGTCATCTCGACGACGAGCGGGTCGTCGGCGATCACGTACGAGAGCGGGTAGCCGGCCTCCACCGCCGCCGAATAGACGATCGGCTTGAAGGTCGAGCCCGGCTGCCGGCGCGACTGCGTCGCGCGGTTGAACTTGCTGTCGTCGAAGTCGCGCCCGCCCACCATGGCGCGGATCGCGCCGGTCTTGGCCTCGAGCGTCACCAGCAGCCCCTGCAGGTAGGGCGTGGTGGCGTTGAGCGTGTCCTCGGGCGCGTCGGCGCGCGCGTCGAGGTACTGCTGGTAAGTGGTGTGGGGGAACTTGCCGTCGGCGCCGTTCTCGATGGCCTCGAGCCGCGCCTCGAGCGCGCGCTCGGCGGCCTGCTGCATGTCGAGGTCGAGCGTGGTGTAGATCCGGAGCCCCGAGCGATAGAGATCGGGGCCGAAGCGGGCATCGAGCTGCTGCCGCACGTACTCGACGAAATATTCGGCGACGCCGCTATAGTCCGAGCGAGACGAGAGCAGCAGCGGGTACGCCTTCCAGCGCTCGGCCTCGCGCTCGCTCAACAGGCCGTCGTCGCGCAGCAGGTTGATGATGGTGTTGCGGCGCTGGACATTCGAGTTGGGGTGGCGGCGCGGATTGTAGTAGGCCGGCGCCTTGGGGATCGCCGCGAGTGTGGCCGCCTCGGCGAGATTCAGCTCGCGCACCGACTTGCCGAAGTAGCGTTGGGAGGCGGCCTCCACGCCGTAGGCGCCGTTGCCGAGCGGGATCTGATTGAGGTAGAGCTCGAGGATCTTGTCCTTGGGATACTTCCGCTCGATCTCGAGCGCCACCTTTGCCTCGCGCAGCTTCCGGCGCAGCGATTTGTCCCGCCCGCTGATGTCCTCCGGCCAGAGATTGCGCGCGAGCTGCATCGTGATGGTCGAAAACCCCTCGGCAAAGCGCAGCCGGAAGATGTTGGTCCGGACGGCGCCGAAGAACCTGAGCCAATCGATGCCGTGATGACTGTAGAAGCGCTTGTCCTCGGTCTCGATGAAGGCGGCCTTCACGTAGGGCGACATCTCGCCCACCGGGACCACCGTGCGCCGCTCCAGCCCGAGATCGGTGATAAGGCGGCCGTCGGCGGCGTAAACCTTGGAGGCCTGGTTCGGATCGTAACGGTCGAGCCCTTCGATCGAGGGGCAGGTGTTGCCGGCGCACGCGCGGGTCCACGCCGCGAGCAACACGGCGAACCCGAACACGACGGCGGCGAGCGAGGCGACGAGCAGGGTGCGACGGTGCCGAGGCGTGTGCCAGATCCTGGCGGCCGACGCGATGAGCCGGTGGGGCATCCGCCAAAGCTAGCCGGGGGAACTGGACAGGAAAAGCGTGTACCGCTTACGCTTTGCGCGTGCCCGATCTCTTCCAGATCTATCAGACCCGCGGCTTCGTGCATGACGCGACGCCCGGCCTTGCCGAGCGGCTCCGGCAGGGGCCGATCACGGCCTACGTGGGCTTCGACCCGACGGCGGATTCACTTCACGTCGGGAGCCTCGTGCCCGTGATGGGGCTCGCCTGGCTTCAGCGCGCCGGCGGCACTCCCATCGCGCTCGTGGGCGGCGGCACCGGCATGGTGGGCGATCCGAGCGGCAAGCGGAGCGAGCGGCCCGTGCTGCCGCTCGATGCGATCGACGCCAACGCCGCGGCCATCCGCGCGCAGCTCGGCCGCTTCCTCGAGTTCCGCGCGCCCGCGACCGGCGCCCGCGGTGCCGAAGCGGCGGCAAATGCGGCGATCATGCGCAACAACGCGGACTGGCTCCGGCCCCTCGGCCTCATGCAGTTCCTCCGCGACGTGGGCAAGCACTTCACCCTGAGCTACATGCTGCAGAAGGAGTCGGTGCGGAGCCGGCTCGAGACCGGTATTTCGTACACCGAGTTCAGCTACATGCTGATCCAGGCGTTCGACTTCTGGCACCTGTTCCGCGCGGAAGGCTGCGAGCTGCAGATGGGCGGGAGCGACCAGTGGGGCAACATCACGGCCGGGATCGAGCTGATCGCGCGGCGGGAGCAGCGCGCCGCGCACGGGCTCGTGTTCCCGCTCATCACGACGGCGGCAGGGACCAAGTTCGGCAAGAGCGAGGAGGGCAACGTCTGGCTCGACCCGGCCAAGACGAGCCCGTACAAGTTCTACCAGTTCTGGCTCAACACCGACGACCGTGACGTCGAGCGCTATCTCAAGCTGTTCACGTTTCTGCCGGTCGACGAGATCGCCGCGGTCATGAACGATCAGGCTGCCGATCCGGCCCGCAGGCCGGGTCAGCGGCGGCTCGCGTTTGCGGTGACCGAGCTGGTGCACGGCGCCGACGAGGCGGCGCGGGCCCGCGACGCGAGCACGGCGCTTTTCGGCGGCGGGAGCGACGGTGCGCTCGCCGCGATCGCCGAGAACAGCGACATGCCGGCGGTGACGATCGCGCGCGCGCGATTGGGGGAAGGGATGGCGCTGGTCGACGCGCTGGTGCTCGCGGGCCTTGCCGCATCGAAGGGCGAGGCCCGGCGCGGCGTCCAGGGCCGCGGCTACTATCTCAACGGCGAGCCGATCGCCGACGCCAACCTTCGCCTCACGGCCGACGACTTCGGCGGCCGCGGGTTCGTGCTGCTGCGGAAGGGCAAGAAGAATTACGTAAAGCTCGTCCTGAGTTGACCGGCGGCGCGCGGCGGCGCGCCGAACCGCGCGCTACCAGCGGCTGCGCCGACTCCCCGAGCTTGGCTTGGCGCCGAGCATCCCGAAGATTCCGCGCACCACTTCGCGCCCGACGGTCCGCCCGAAGGACGACGTAAGCGCGCCGACCAGCGCGCCGCCCGCCACCTGCGCAATCGTCTTGGCAGCTCGTCCGCTCTTGGCGGGTTGCGCGGTGCCGCCACCCGCCCCGTCGCCCGCCGGCTCGGTCTGCTGCATCCGCTTCGCCAGCATCTCGCGCGCGCTCTCCCGGTCCACCGCCTTCCCGTACGTCGCGAGCAGCGGCGACTGCCGCACGTCGGCCTGCAGCTCGTCCGGCGTGAGCGGCCCCATGCGCGACTCGGGCGGAATGAATCGGGCGGCCACGACCGGCGTCGGAACGCCGCGCGGATCGAGCGCGGTCACCACCGCCTCGCCGATGCCGAGCGATGTAAGCGTTTCCTCGAGATCGTAGAAGCCGGTCTTGGGAAACGTGCGCACCGTGGCGCGGAGCGCGGCCTCGTCGTTCGGCGTGTGCGCCCGGAGCGCGTGCTGCACCCGGTTGCCCAGTTGCGCCAGCACCGAGTCCGGCACGTCCTTGGGCGTCTGGGTGACGAAATAGACGCCCACACCCTTCGAGCGAATGAGCCGCACCACCTGCTCCACCTGCTCCAGGAACGCCTTCGAGGCGTCGTCGAAGAGCAGGTGCGCCTCGTCGAAGAAGAACACCAGCTTCGGCCTGGGCAGGTCCCCCGCCTCGGGCAGGTTATGGTACAGCTCGGCCAGGAGCCACATGAGAAATGTCGAGTAGAGCTTCGGCTTATCCTGCACGTCGGCCAGCTCGAGGCAGGTGACGACGCCGCGCCCGTCCGACGTCGTCTGCAGGCACTCCTTCACGTCGAACTCCGGCTCGCCGAAGAACTGATCGGCTCCCTGGGTTTCGAGCTCCACCATGCTACGGAGCAGCACACCGACGGACGCGGTCGACATCCCGCCGTACTGGGCGAGCTCCGGTTTGCCTTCGTCCGAGGTGAGGAACTGGAGCAGGGCGCGCAGGTCCGGCAGATCGAGCAGCGGCAGTCCCTTGTCGTCTGCGTACTTGAAAACCATCGCCAGCACGCTCGACTGGGTCTCGTTGAGCGAGAGCACCTTGGCCAGGAGAATCGGACCGAACGAGCTGACCGTGGCGCGGAGCTGCACGCCGAGCTTGCCGCTCAGGCTCACGAATTCGGTCGGGATGCCCTTGGGTTTCCAGTCATAACCCACGTCCTTTGCGCGGGCGGCGATCTTGTCGTTCGCCTCGCCCGGCACCGCGATGCCGGAGAGATCGCCCTTGATGTCGGCGGCGAACACCGGCACGCCAGCCGCCGAGAGCTGCTCGGCGAGAAATTGGAGCGTCTTGGTCTTGCCGGTGCCGGTGGCGCCGGCGATTAGCCCGTGCCGGTTCATCATACCGAGCGGGATCTTGATCTTGGGCTCGGGATAGGTGTGCTGGCCGTCGACGGCCGCGCCGAGGATCACCGAAGGGTCGGTGAAGCCGTAGCCGTCGCGCAGCATATCGGTGAAGGATTGCGCCATGGGGGTAGCCGGTTGAGGTGAGAGGAGTCAGCGCGCGCGGTCCAGCACGTCCGCGACGCGGGCCAGCTCCTCGGGAGTGTTGTAGACGTGGGGGCTCAGGCGGATGGCGCCCTCGCGTACCGTGGCGGTCACACCCGCCGCGCGAAGCGCCTGGTGCGCGGCGGCGATGTCCGGCAGCTCGATGCAGAGAATGGCGGACCCGTGCGGATCGCGTGGACCGCAGGGCGAGGTGAGCCGCATACCGCGCCGCGCCGCCCACTCGAGAATCGGGTCACACACGCGGGCCAGGTGGCGGCGGATTTCGTCGATCCCAAGCTCGAGCAGCAGGCCGAGCGACGCATTCATTCCGGCAAAGTCCTGGAACGGAAGCGTCACCAGCTCGTACCGCCGCGCGTTGGCGCGCAGGCGGGTGTCGTATCCGGTGAGCCGCGTGAAATCGTCGGTGCCCTCGAAGGCGAGCCAACCCACATCGGCGGGCGGGAGCGCCGCGATGAGCTCGCGCCGCACGTACACGAAGCCCGAGCCCCAGGGGGAGAGCAGCCACTTCTGCGCCCCGCAGGAGAGCACATCCACGGGCATGGCGCGCACGTCGACCGGAAGCTGGCCCACGCCCTGGATCGCGTCGACCACGAGAAAGGTCTCCGTCTCCCGCGCTGCCGCGGAAAGCCGCGCCAGGTCCACCGTGTAGCCGTTGGCGAACTGGGTGAGCGACACCGCGAGCACCCGCACACGCGGGTCCGCGATGCGCGCGACGAGCGCGTCCTCGTCCGGCCATCCCTCGGCCGTCGTCGGCGCCAGCTCGAACGCGACGCCGCGGTCCCGGAGCGCCATCCAGGGATACACGTTGGCGGGAAATTCGCGGTCGCTCGCGAGCACGATGTCGCCGGGGCCGAGCGGGAGCGCGCGGGCGGCGAGGTTGAGCCCGTAGCTCGTGTTGGTGGCGAGCGCGATCTCATCGGGCTCCGCGTTGATGAGCCGCGCGGCCAGCCGGCGCGCGTCGGTCAGCGTGGCGTAGAGCAATCGGTCCGGGAGCTGGTGCGGCGCCGCCTTCATCCGCGCCCACTCTTCGCCCACGCGGCGGGTGCGCTCCGGCAGCGGGCCGATGCCGGCGGCGTTCAGGTAGATCGCCTCGGCGGTCCAGGGAAATTCTTCCGCCCGAAGGCGGCCCACGTCAAAGCCGGGGATCGAACGCCTCCCGGAGCGCATCGCCCACGAGATTGAACCCGAGCACCGCCATGCCGATCGCGATGCCGGGCGCGAACGAGACCCACGGCGCCACCCGCAGCAGGTCGCGCCCGTCAGCCACCATGGCGCCCCAGCTCGGCGTCGGCGGCTGCGCGCCGAGCCCGACGAACGAGAGCGCCGCCTCGGCCATGATGGCGCCGGCCGCGCCGAGGGTGGCGGCGATGATGACCTGCGCCTGCACGTTGGGCAAGAGATGGCGCCAGAGGACCCGCCGGTCGCGCGCGCCGAGCGCCCGCGCCGCCGTGACGTACTCGGCGCCCCGGAGCACGAGCACCTGGCCGCGGACGATGCGCGCCATCCCGGCCCAGCCCACGACGCCGATGACGACGAACACGAGCGGCAGCGACGGCCGCACCGCGGCCGCCACCGCGATGAGCAGGAGCAGCGTGGGAAAGGCGAGCGTGATGTCGGCGAGCCGCATGATGAGCGCATCGACCCACCGGCCGTAGAAGCCGGCGACGAGTCCGAGCAACACGCCCAGCGTCACCGCCACCGCCTGCGAAATGACGCCCACG
Source organism: Gemmatimonadales bacterium (assembly GCA_036279355.1). Taxonomy (NCBI): domain Bacteria; kingdom Pseudomonadati; phylum Gemmatimonadota; class Gemmatimonadia; order Gemmatimonadales; species Gemmatimonadales bacterium. The sequence goes on along the minus strand of DASUJH010000012.1, from coordinate 24,365 downwards.
GCGAGCGACAGCCGCGCTCCATAGAGGACGCGGCTCAGCACGTCGCGCCCCTCCGAGTCGGTGCCGAGGAGGTAGTGGAGGCTCGGATGCAGGAGGTACGCGTCGCGCAGGTCGCCGTGGATCGGATCGTGTGGCGCGAGCCACGGTGCGAAGGCGGCGGCCATCACCACCACGGCCACGAGCACGGCGCCAAGGCGGAAAAACCGGTCGCGCCGCCAGCGATCGAGCAGCACCGCGGCCGGGCCGATGGGTAGTCCGGCGCGGGGCGTGGCCTCCGGAGCCGGCGCCTCGGGAGCTTCGTTCTTGACCGGGATCACTGCAAGTGTCGGCATCGGGCTCGAGATTGGCTACCGGTGGCACCAGGATTGCACATGCCCATGCGAGCGCAAGGTTACGTGGCCAATATCTCCCGAGGCAAGCAGGTGGGGCAGATCACGCCGTTCACACTTGTGTTGAGTGGCGGGGGTATGAAGGGCCTCGCTCACGTCGGCGTGTTTCAGGCGCTCGACGAGCGGGGGCTCACGCCGGCGCTCGTGGTCGGCTCGAGCATGGGGTCGCTGGTGGGCGCGGCATGGGCCTGCGGGATCCCCACCGACGAGATGCGCGCGCGGGCGCTCGCGGTGCAGCGGCGCCACGTGTTCAAGGTAGCGCACGCCGACATGGCGCTCCGCCGCATGCTCTCGCCCGCCGTGTACCGCCGCGAGCCGCTCGAGATGCTGATCGCCGAGCTGGTGGGCGAGTGCAATCTCCGCGATGTCCGCCGCCGTCTTCTCATCAACACCGTCGACATCAACTCGGGCGCCCAGGTCGCGTGGGGGGTGCCCGGATTCGACGATGCACCGCTCGCCGACGTGGTGTTCGCCTCCTGCGCGCTTCCCGGCATCTTTCCGCCCCGCGAGATCCGCGGACGCTGGTACGTGGACGGCGCGGTGCTCGAGAACCTTCCGGTGCGCGTCGCAGCAGCCGCGGCCTCGTGGCCCATCCTTGCGGTGAACGTGGCGGCGACGAGCGTGCGCCGGGCCGACATCGAGAAGCAGGGTTTCGCCGCGACCTACATCCGCGGGCTCGAGATCGTGATGCAAACCCAGATCGAGGCGACGCTGCGCCACTGGAAGGGCCCCCCGCTGGTGCTGGTGCAACCGCCGGTGGAAGACATCTCCATGTTCGCCTTCGACCGCACGGCCGAGCTGCTCGACGCGGGTTACGCCGCTACGCTCGATGCGCTCGACCGCCTCGGCTGCCGGCTCGACCAGCTCGGGCCCGGCCTGCACCCGACCCGCTGGGTGCGCGTGCAGGTGGACGAGACGCGGTGCGTGGGATGCGGCGTCTGCGCCGCTCAGGCGCCGACCGTTTTTCGCCTGGGCCGCCGGGGCAAGGCACACGTGCTGGCGCCGGTGCAGCAGTGGTCGCCGCTCGACGAGGCGTGCGTGCAGGGGTGTCCAAGCGGCGCCATCACGCTCGATCCCGCGGAGCCGGCCACGGCGGCGTAGCGGCGACATCGCGCGCCGCGCCGCCGATTCAGATCCGCTCGAGGTCGCGTGGCGCCGGCTGCTCCCCGCCCGCCTCCGAAGTGACGCTCGCCGCGATGCCGGCCAGATCCACCGCCACCCTGTCCCAGTTGTAGTAGCGCTCGATCTCCCGCCGCCCGGCGGCGCCGAACCGGTCGGCCAGACCCGGATCGCGCAGCAGGCGCCGGATTGCCTCCGCCACTTCTTCCGGATGCTCGGCATCCACCAGCAGTCCCGTGTGCCCGTCCTGCACCGCCTCCGGCAGCCCGCCACTCCGCGCCGCCACGACGGGGCGCCCCGAGCTCGCCGCCTCGGCGAGCGCGATGCCGAACCCTTCCACGCTGAGCGCCGACTTGCCGGAGACGCCGACGTATACCCGCGCCAGGTTGTAGAGCGCCGGAAGGTCGGCGTCGGGCACGCCGCCCAGGAGGCGCACGCGGCCGCCGAGGCCGAGCTCGGCGATGAGCGCCTCGAGCTCGCGCCGGCCCTCGCCCGTGCCGACGATGGCGTAGCGCACGTCGGCTTCGGTGTCGTTCAGCTCGGTGAGCGCGCGCAGCACGATGTCGAGGCCCCGATCGGGCGCCAGTTGCGTGAGCGAGAGGATCCAGCGCCCGTCGCCGAGTCCGTAGCGCTCGCGCACGGCGTCGGTCGGAACACCGGGCCGGAAGAAGTCGGGATCGCTGCCCAGCGGCACGAAGCGCACCCGGTCGGCGGACGCGTCGAGCTCGAGCTCGCGCAGCACCGTGAGGCAGTGGCCGCGGATCCACTCGCTTACGGCGACGAGCACGCTCGCCGCACCAAGCAGCGCCGCCGCGGTGCGGCGCGTGAGGGCCGAGCGGTGGATCTCATGTTGTAAGAGCAGGAGGTCGGTGCCGTGGACCAGGATGCCGTAGGGCGTTCCCACGCGCTCGAGCGTCCATTTGGCGGGGTAGCCGGCGTGGTGAATGTCGCCGCACCAGATGAACCGCGTGTGGTGGCTCCGCGCGAGCACCGCGGCGCGGCGAGACCAGAGCAGCAGGCCCTGTAGCGTCCGCATCTGCTTGGGCGGCAGCGGCAGGCGATCGATGTCGCCGGGAAACGTGGCGTCCACGTCCTGGCTCTCGGGATCGGCACCGGTCGAGACCACGATGCCCGGTGCGGGATAGCGCCGAGCCACCTCCGCCATCCAGCGCGCGAGGCCGCCGCCCATCGGCGGGAACGCGTGGGTGAGGAGCAGATCAGACGGCATGGCTCAGGAGCGCCGTATCGAGGAGCGCCGCCATGCGATGCATCAGCGTATGCTGCTCGAGGGCGCGGCGCCGCGCGGCGGCGGCGAGCTGCCCGGCGGCGGCCGGATCGTGCAGCGTCTCGCGCACGAGCGCCTTGAGCTCACCCTCGTCGTGATAGACCAGCACCTCGGCGCCCGGCTCGAAGTGACGGCAGAGATCGGACCTGGCATCGCACACCTGGGGCACGCCGATGGCGGCCAGCTCGAACAGGCGGCGGTTGCAGCCGGCGCCCGGCCGATCCTCGTCGCGGTGGATGTTGACGCCGACCGACGCGCCGGCGTACGCCCGGACGTAGTCCGGAAGGCTCAGCCGCTCGCCGCGGCAGTAGTCGCGGAGCGGCGTGCGGCGCCAGCCCGGCCCCCACACGGCGAGGCCGAATTCGGTGAGCTGACCGAGCAGCCGCTCGCGCCGCGCCGTCGCATGGCCGGCAAAGACGACGTTGGCGCGGAAGCGGTCGCGCGCGGTGAGCGGCCGATGGACCGAGGGATCGCAGCCGGCGGGGAGATAGCCGGCGCGCGGCAGGCCAACCTCGTCCAGCATTTCGGCCGCGTCCATCCCGGCGACGAAGACGGCGTCGAAGGCCGGCGCTGCCGCCACGAGCGCGGCGAGCCGGGCGCCGTCCAATTCGTCCGAGACCCAGCAGATCCACTTCGCATGCGACGCGCGCCGGAGGCTCGCGACCGTCTCGGCCGGCACTGCCGGCGCGTCGAGCACGAGCACGAGATCGGGTGCGTGGCGGGCGAGCGCGCAACCGAGCCGGTGCTGGAGCGTGGTGCGCCCGATGAGCCGGCCCACCCAACCGGGCCCGCGGTCCAGGTCGAGCGCCACCACCCTGCAGCCCAGCCGCGCGAGCGCGCGCCGATGGAGCTGCGGATGGGCCAGCGTATCCGCGGCAAAGGCCGCCACCAGGAGGACGGTCGCGTTGCATCGGGACGCCGCCACTACCCGCGCCTCGGATGCAGCAGCGCGATCGGCAGCACTACTTCTTCGGGTGAGATGCCGCCGTGGAGGAACGATCCCCGGTAGCGGGCCTGGTACTCTCTGAGCTTGGTCGGGTAGACGAAGAAGCGGTCGCCGGTGGCGAGCAGGAGCCGCGTGGTCGGAAGCTGCGCCGGGAGGCCGAAACTCGGCAGGTCCTCGACCACGAGCGCGGCCTCGGGATCCTCGGCCCGGAGATCGTCGCCGAACTTGTAGCGCAGGTTCGAGGTCGTGTCGCGCTTGGCGAAGACCGTGGCCGGCGTGTGGCAGTGGATCGAGCCGTGATCCGTCGTGAGCAACACCGGCACCCCGCGCCGCTCCGCCTCGCGCAGCGCGTCCCAGAGCGGCGAGCGCTCGAACCAGGTGCGGGTGAGGTTGCGGAGCGAAGGCGTATCGCGCGCCACCTCGTACAGCGTGGAGTTCTCGGTGCGGCCATGGGTGAGCTGGTCGATAAAGTTGAAGACCAGCGCGGTGACGCCCTCCTGCGCCAGGTGCGCGGGCAGCCGCTTGAGCAGCCCGTCGCCGTCGGCTGAGGTGAAGACTTTCTCGTAGCGCACCGGCGTGGCGCGGCCGGTGAGCTCGCGGAGCTGCTCGCCGAGCAGCTCGGCCTCGTAGCCGTTGAGGCTCGCCTCGTCGCCGCCGTCGCTCCACCACTGCGGATAGCGCGCGGCGATCTCCGCCGGAAAGAGCCCGCTGAAGATGGCGTTCCGCGCGAACGGCGTCGCGGTCGGCAGGATCGAGAAGTAGTGCGCCGTCTCGATGTCGAACCGGCGGGCGATGAGCGGCCGGAGCATCGCCCATTGATCCAGGCGGAGGCAGTCGACCACGACGAGCATGGCGCGCCGATGGCTCTCGAGGAGCGGGCGGAGAAACTCGGTGCCGATGTCGACCGAAAGCGGCGGCCGGTCGCGGTGGGCCTCGTGCAGCCAGCCGGAGTAATGCCTCGCCACGTACCGGGCGAAATCGGCGCGAAGACTGTCCTGCAGCGTGCGCAGCGCGTCCTGCAAGCCCGGCTCGTCCGCCTGGCCGAGCCGCACTTCCCATTCGGCCAGCTCGACCACCAACTCGACCCACTCGCGCCAGCCCATCGGTGCGGCGCGCCGGGACTCGAGCTCGCGGAAGCGGGTGGCGAAGTCGCGGGAGAGCCGCTGCTGGCGAATGCGATCGCCGTCGAGCAGGCGGGTCACGACCGAGAGGATCTGGCGCGGGTTGACCGGCTTGACGAGATAGTCGGAGACCTCGGACCCGATCGCGTCCTTGAGGGTCTCAGGCTCCTCGCTCTTCGTCACCATGACGACGGGAAGCGCGTGATCGGTCGCGCGGATCGACTGAAACAGCTCGAGCCCGCGGCGGCCGGGCATCTGCTCGTCGAGCAGCACGACGCCGTAGTTCTGCCGCTGGAGCAGAACGATCGCGTCGTCGCCGTGGGTGGCAGTCTCGACCGTGAAGCCGTGCTCCTGCAGGAACAGGATGTGCGACGTGAGGCTCTCCACCTCATCGTCCACCCAGAGAATGCTCTTGGGCCGGGTCATAGGCGAAAGGTACCGGTCGTGACGGGCGCTTTCAACGCGCCGGGGGGCGCCCTCGACGCGCGGCCGGCACGCTGGCACGCTCCCGGCGCCGCCCGTACATTTTCCGGCGTGATCCCCGCCGTCATGCTCTCACAGCAGATCCTCGCGGTGCGGTTCGGCTCCATCGGCGACGTGCTGCTCGCCACGCCGCTCCTCCGCGCCATCCGCGCGCGCCATCCGGGCGCGCGGCTCACGGTGCTGACCTACCGCCGCCACGCGCCGCTCCTGCTCGACAACCCGCACGTGGATGAGGTCATCGGCCTCACCCCGGGGGCCTCGCTCCTGAGCATCGCGGCACGGGTCCGGGCGTCGCGCTTCAGCTACCGCCTCGACCTGGATGGCGGCCCGCGGAGCCGGCTGCTGCGCGTGCTCGCGCCGGGCGGCTGGCAGACGGCGCCACGCTACACGGTGGCACGCGAGGTCCTGATCCGTACCAAAAGGAATATCTACCCCGAGGACATCCCGCTGGCCGAGCGCTACTTCGACGCGGCAAAGGCGCTCGACGTGGTGCCGGACGGCGGACCCGCCGAATTCTTTCTGAGCGACGATTCGGTGGCGCAGGCCGAGGCGTGGTTGGCCCAGGCGGGGCTCGGGCAAGCGCGGCCGTTCGTCGCCTTTGCGCCGGGCGCCTCGCGGGCCACCAAGCGTTGGCCACTGGAGCACTGGGTAAAGCTGGTTCGGCGGGTGACGGGCACCGGAGCCGATGCGATTGTGGTGGGCGGAGCCGACGACACCGCGCTTGCCGCCGACCTCGCCGTCCGGAGCAGCACCCGTACGGTGAACGCGGCCGGAGCCCTGAGCGTGCAGATGACGGGGGCCGTGCTCAAGCGGTCGGCCGCCGTCATTACCGGACAAACCGGCGCGATGCACATGGCGGCCGCGGTCGGCACGCCGCTCGTGGCGCTCGTCGGACCCACCGTGCGCGCCTTCGGCGGCTACCCGTACAACGCCCACCGCGCGACCGTGCTCGAGCGGAGTCTCTCCTGCCGCCCGTGCAGCCGGGACGGCAGCGACGGCTGCCCGCTGGGCCACCACTTCTGCATGCGGGAAATTCAACCAGAGGCCGTCTTCAGCGCGCTATGCCGGACGCTGGCCTGAACGGATGGGATCCGGCGGCGAGCGCATTGCTCGCGCAGCTTCCGCGCACGGGGCGCGGCCCGCGGCGCGACGGCATCTTTGCGCTCTGGCTCACGCTGCGCGTGGCGCAGGACCTCTTTGCCGACCCGCCGCCCGCCGAGCGGGCGCACCGGCGGCGGGTGGCGGCGCTGGAGCATCGGCTCTCGAGCCTCACCTTGCCGCCCCCGCTCCGGCGCGCGCTTACTGCCGGGATCGCCGAGCTCAGCGCCGGCGATCCGGCGGTGGCCGTGCAGGTGCTGAGTCAACTGGTCGCCCCGGCGCGCGAAGGCGCGGGGCCGGAGGCCGGCGAGGCGCTGGCCCAAGCGGCGCGGGCCGCGCGGGCGCGTGAGCTTTCCGGCGCGCGACTAGCCCGCCGCCCGGCGCAGGACTAGATTCCGGCGTTTAGCTCCAACTTCGGTCGTCGCAAGGAGTTCGGCTATGGCCGGGCACAGCAAATGGAAGCAGATCAAACGCAAGAAGGCGGTGACCGATTCCCGCCGTGCGTCGGCATGGACCAAGGTCATCCGGGAAATCACCGTTGCCGCCAAGGCGGGCGGCGGCGACATCGGCGGCAATCCCCGGCTTCGCCTTGCGGTGGACTCCGCGCGGGCCGTCAACATGCCCAAGGACAACATCGAGCGGGCCATCAAGAAGGGCACCGGCGAGCTGGAGGGGTCGAGCTACGAGGAGCTGACCTACGAGGGCTACGGCCCCGGTGGCGCCGCGATCTTCATCGAAACGCTCACCGATAACCCGAACCGCACCGTCGCCGAGATCCGCCACGCGTTCAGCCGCAACGGGGGCAACCTGGGCGCGAGCAACTCGGTGGCGTGGATGTTCGACCGGAAAGGGCAGATCTACCTCGACGCTTCGCGAAACGACGAGGACGCGACGCTCGAGGCCGCCCTCGACGCCGGCGCCGAAGATTTCGCCCGGGACGGCGATCAGTACGTCGTCACGACGCCGCCCAACGATCTGCACGCGGTGCAGGATGCGCTCAAGGCCCACCGGATCGAAATCGATTCGGCCGAGCTCGCGATGGTGCCGAAAAACACCGTCCGGGTGGAAGGCGCCGACGCCGAGCGCATCCTCAGGCTGATGGAGGCGCTCGAGGAGCTGGACGACGTCTCCAAGGTCTCGTCCAACTTCGACATCGACGCGGCTCAGCTCGCGGGCGCCGAGGCCTGAGCGGCAGCGGGTGACGTGCTGCCGGCTGAAGCGGCCGTGAGGGTGCTCGGCATCGACCCCGGCACCGCGATCCTGGGGTACGGCGTGGTCGAATCCCGACCGAACGTGGCGGCTCGCCTGGTCGAGTGCGGCGTGCTCCGCACCCGCGCGCGCGACCCGCTCCCCGCCCGCTTGCGCCTGGTCCACGACGGCATCGCGGAGCTCATCGACCAGCACCGGCCCGATACCGTGGCGGTCGAAACCGCGTTCTTCGCGAAGAACGCGCGCACCACGATGGTGATGAGCCACGCGCGCGGCGTCATTCTGCTCGCCGTCGAGGAAGCGGGGCTGCCAGTCGCCGAGTATTCGCCGGCCGTGGTGAAAAAGACGGTGGTGGGACGCGGCGCCGCGCGCAAGCCGCAGGTGGGGTACATGGTGGCGCAACTGCTTCGGCTCGCCCGCCCGCCCGCGCCGGCAGATGCTGCAGACGGCGTGGCGATCGCGCTCACGCATCTGCTCCTCGCCACGCGCGGGCAGCGCACCGGCGCGAAGGCGCCCGCGACGCCGTGATCGCGTACCTGAGCGGCGTGCTCGCCCAGCGCGAGGGCGAAATGCTCGTCGTCATCACCGACGGCGGCGTGGGCTACGCCGTCACGGTGCCGCTTCGCGTGGCCGAGCGGCTGCCCGCGGCCGGGGAGCGGGTGAGCCTCCATACCGAGCTCGTCGTGCGCGAGGATGCGTGGGCGCTCTATGGCTTCGATCGGCCGGGCGACCGCATCATCTTCCAGCGCCTGCTCGGCGCCAGCGGTTTCGGACCTCGGCTCGCGCTCGCGCTGCTTTCGGCGCTGGGCCCCGAACGCACGGTGCGCAGCATCCGCGAGCGGGACATCGCCGCGCTCGGCACGGTGCCGGGGATCGGGCGCAAGAAGGCCGAACGGCTGGTGCTCGAGCTGCACGACCGCTTTGCCGACATCCCGGTCGAATCGGCGCCCATCCCGTCGGGCGCGGATCAGGCGGTGCGCGCGCTCACCGGCCTGGGCTACGCACCCGCCGCAGCCGACGAGGCGGTGCGCAGCGCGCTCGCCGAGGGCGCCGGAGCCGAGGGCGCCGGAGCCGCGGGCGCCGGAGCCGAGGGCGCCGATGGGCCGAGCGGCGATGAAACCGCCGCTGTCGTCCGGCGGGCACTCCAATATCTTGCCGCCGCGCGAGCGGGGAGGTAGCCGGTGATGACCGTGCCCGCGGAGACGGCCGAGTGGAACTGTACCCGCTGCGGCACGACCAACCGGAAGCTGGTGCCCGCCGGTACCAGCCGCACGACCGACCGCTGCGAACACTGCGGCGCGCGGCACGTCCTCATGCGCGGCGACCGGCCGGTCCGATGGACGGCGCGCACTCCCGACAAGGCCTGACCGGGCCCCAATGCCTGATGCCATGACCCGCATGACCGTAACGACCCCCGAAATCTTGCCCGACGAGCCGTCGGCGGACGCGGCACTGCGCCCGTCCCGACTCGACGAGTTCGTCGGCCAGGCGCAGGTGAAGCAGTCGCTCCAGATCGCCATCGATGCGGCGAGGCAGCGGGGCGACACGCTCGACCACATCCTCTTCTTCGGGCCGCCGGGCCTGGGCAAGACCACGCTCGCGATGCTCATGGCCCGCGAGATGGGCGTGCAGCTCCGCACCAGCTCCGGCCCGGTGCTCGAAAAGCCGGGCGACCTGGTCGGCCTGCTCACCTCGCTCGGGCCCGGCGACATGCTCTTCATCGACGAGATTCACCGGATGAAGCCCGCGCTCGAGGAATTCCTCTATCCCGCGATGGAGGACTACCGGGTGGACGTGCGGATTTCCGAGGGACCGAACGCGCAGACGATCCCGATGCGGCTCGAGCGCTTCACCCTGATCGGCGCGACCACGCGCTTTGGCCTCATGACGCCCCCGATGCGCGCCCGTTTCGGCATCGTCGAGCGGCTCGGCTTTTATCCGGTCGCGGATCTGGAGGCCATCGTCAACCGTTCGGCCGGTGTGCTCGGGGTGCCGATCGAAGCGGAGGGCGCGCACGAGATCGCGCGCCGGAGCCGCGGCACGCCGAGGGTCGCCAATCGGCTGCTGCGCCGGGTGCGCGACTACGCCCAGGTCCGCGCCGGCGGCGTGGTGACGCGCGATGTCGCCGCGGATGCGCTCGCCCGGCTCAACGTCGATGAGTTCGGCCTCGACGACATGGACGCGCGCATCCTGCTCACCATCATCGAAAAATTCGGGGGCGGGCCGGTGGGGCTCGGGACGATCGCCGTTGCCGTGGGGGAGGATCCGGGCACGCTCGAGGAAGTGTATGAGCCGTATCTGATTCAGCAGGGTTTCCTGGAGCGGACGCCGCGCGGACGCTCGGCCACCGCACTCGCGTTCCAGCGATTCGGCATGACCCCGCCGCGGGGGCAAGCGGGGCTCTTTGACCGCTGAGCAGGGCGGATACCGCCTGGCCGACTTCGACTACGAGCTGCCGGCCGACCTCATCGCGCAGACCCCGCTCGCCGAGCGCACCGCGAGCCGACTCCTCGTGGTGCGCCGGAGCGGCGAGCAGCCGCTCTCGGACCTCGTCTTTGCCGATCTACTGAGCCTCATTCCCGCCGGCGATCTGCTGGTCATCAATACGACACGCGTGCGTCCCGCGCGGCTCATCGGCACGCGCGCGTCCGGCCGCCCCGCCGAGATCCTGCTCATCCGTCCCGCCGCCGACGGCGAGACCTGGGTGGCGCTCGGCCGGCCGGGCAGCGCGCTTGCACCGGGCCGGCGCGTGGAGCTCGGCGACGGCGTGTCGCTCGAGACCGTGGAGGTGCTCGCCGATGGACATCGCCGGGTGCGCGTGGTTGGTGCCACGCCCGAGGACGCGATGCGCCGATTCGGACGGGTGCCGCTCCCGCCGTACATCGACCGCGAGCCCACGCCGGACGACGCCGCGCGCTATCAGACCGTGTACGCCAAGCGCGAGGGGAGCGTGGCGGCCCCGACAGCCGGGCTTCACTTCACCAACGAGCTGCTCGACGCGCTCTCGGCCAAGGGGGTCGTGATCGCGGGACTGGAGCTCGAGGTCGGGTCGGGCACGTTCAAGCCGGTCGCGCGCGAGGACATCGAGAGCCACCCGATGCACGCGGAGCGCTACGTCATCCCCGACCGCCTCGCCGCGCTCGCCAACGAGCTTCGCCGACTCGGCGGTCGCGTCTGGGCGGTGGGGACGACCGTGGTGCGCGCCCTCGAGAGCGCCACCGACGAACGCGGCGCGGTTCGCGCGGGCGCGGCCGAGACCTCGCTGCTCATTCTGCCGGGCTACCAGTTCCGCGCGGTCGATCGGCTCATCACGAATTTTCACCTGCCCCGCTCGACGCTGCTCATGCTCGCGGGCGCGTTCGCCGGCGTGGAGACGATGCGCGCCGCGTACCAGCATGCCGTGGAGCAGCGCTACCGCTTCTACTCCTACGGCGACGCGATGGTCATCATCTGAGCCGCGGGTGACGTTCGAGTTTCGCGTCGCCGCCACCGCGGGCGCGGCCCGGGCCGGCACGCTCACGCTCCCGCACGGCGAGGTGCGCACCCCGGCGTTCATGCCGGTCGGCACCCACGGCGTGGTGCGCGGGCTCGACCCGCGCGACGTGCGGCGCGCCGGTGCCGAGATCGTGCTCGCGAACACCTATCACCTGCACCTCCGCCCCGGCGAAGACGTGGTCCGTGCAATGGGGGGGCTCCATGCCTTCACCACCTGGGACCGTCCGATGCTCACCGACTCGGGCGGGTTCCAGGTGTTTTCGCTCGAGGGACTGCGCCGGATTTCCGAGGAGGGCGTCGAATTCACCAGCCACGTGGACGGCTCCGTCCGCACGCTCACGCCCGAGCGCGCGATGGAGATCCAATGGGCGCTGGGCGCCGACATCGCCATGGCCTTCGACCATGTCGTGGCGGGCGAGGCGCCCTACGACCTCGCGCGCGAAGGCATGGAGCGGACGGAGCGTTGGTTGGAGAGGTGTAAGGCACGGCACCGGGAGCTGCAGGAGGATGGGGCTACCGCCCAAGCGCTGTGGCCCATTATCCAGGGCGGGTGCCACCTCGACCTCCGCCGTGAATCGCTCGACGGCGTGCTCGCGCGCGGACCGTGGAGCGGCATCGCGATCGGCGGACTCTCGGTGGGGGAGTCGAAAGCGGTGATGCACGCGGTACTCGAAGCACTCGAGCCCGGGCTGCCGCGCGATTGCCCGCGTTATCTTATGGGCGTGGGCTTCCCGGCGGATCTGCTGGAAGGAATTGCCCGCGGTGTCGATCTGTTCGACTGCGTGGCCGCCACCCGGAACGGACGCCACGGCACCGCCTGGCTGCCGACCGGACGGGTGAACGTGAAGGGCGCGCGGCTCAAGGGCTCGCGCGAGCCGCTCGACGCCGAGTGCGATTGCGAGACCTGCACGACTTTTTCGCGCGGCTACCTCCGCCACCTCTTCATGGTGGAGGACATGCTGGCGCTCCGGCTGGTCTCGATCCACAATATCCGGTTCCTGATCCGGCTGGGCGAGCAGGCGCGGGCGCACATCCTGGACGGGAGCTTCGACCGCTGGCACCGTGCCTGGCTCGACCGATACCGCCACTCGCGAGGAGACCCGTGATCCCATCGCTCGCCGCACCGCTCCCCGCGCTCATGGCGCCCGCCCAGAACGGCGCATCCGGTGGCTTCTCGATTCTGCTCCTGCAGATCGTGGCGATCGGTGCCGTCTTCTACTTCCTCATCATCCGGCCGCAGGGTCAGGCCCGGAAGCGCCACGAGGCGCTGCTCGCCGAGCTCAAGAAGGGCGACGAGGTCACCACGAGCGGCGGCATCATCGGCACGGTGCGCAACCTCAAGGACGACCGCGTGACGATCGACTCCGGGACCGCCACCATCGTGGTGGAGCGCGCCCGCATCGTGCGCGTCGGCCAGAGCGCCGTGCAGGAGCCGCGCAAGTGAGCCTGCTCCCGCTCCACCTCCTCGGCTCTCCGGTGCTTCGGCAGCGGAGCGCCGAGGTTTCGGCCGTGGACGACGCGGTCCGCCGCCTGGTGGACGACATGTTCGAGACCATGGACGCCGCGCGCGGCGTGGGCCTCGCCGCCAACCAGGTGGGCGCGGGGCAGCGGGTGGCCGTGATCGACGCCGAAGGGCAGCGCTTCGCGATGGTCAATCCGGTGATCGTCGAAGCATCCGGCCGCGCCACGGACGAGGAAGGGTGCCTCTCGATTCCCGAGATCTTCGGCGATGTGACCCGGCCCGAGCGCATCGTGCTGGAGGCGCTTGGCCGCGAGGGCGAGCCGTTCCGGCTCGAGGCCGCAGGGCTCGCCGCCCGCGCCATCCAGCACGAGATCGATCACCTCGATGGCATTCTCTTCATCGACCACCTGAGCCTGGCCAGGCGGCAGTCGCTGCTCGCCCGCTGGCGCCGGGAGCACAAGGACGACACCAGCTTTACCAAGGACGTGCAGCCGGCCACCAGCCGGTCGGAGTGATGCGCGTCGTTTTCTTCGGCACACCGGCGTTTGCGGTGCCTTCCCTGCGCGCGCTGCTGCGCAATTCCGTCGACGTTGCCGCCGCTGTCACCCAGCCGGACCGGCCGCGGGGTCGCTCCCGCTCGACCCTCGCGCCACCGCCCGTCAAGCTCGCGGCCTTGGGCGCCGGTGTGCCCGTGCTGCAGCCGGAACGCCCCGTCGGCGACCTCTTTGCCGCCAACCTGCGCCACCTCCGACCCGACCTCGGCGTCGTGGTGGCGTACGGGCACATTCTGCGCCCCGAGATTCTGAGCATTCCGAGCTACGGCATGATCAACGTGCATGCGTCGCTCCTGCCGCGCTGGCGCGGCGCTGCGCCGATTCCCGCCGCGATCCTCGCCGGCGATAGCGAGACCGGCGTCTCGATCATGCGGATGGAGGCTGGACTCGACAGCGGGCCGGTGCTCCTGCGCGCCGCCACGCCGATCGCGCCCGACGAAACCGCCGGTGATCTCGCGGACCGGCTCGCGGCATTGGGTGCCACGGCGCTCGCGGACGTGGCTTCGCATCTCGCCCGGGGGGCGCGCGTCGACGCCGCACCGCAGGACGAACGCCTCGCCACATTTGCGCCGAAGGTCGGCCGGGAGGATGCCAGGCTCGAATTCGCCGCGGGCGCCAACGCCGCGGCGCGCCGGATCCGGGCCTTCGACCCGGTGCCCGGCGCCTGGGCGCTGCTCAACGAGGCGCCGGTCAAGTTCTTCGGCGGCCGCGCAGCCGCCGGCCAGGGCGAGCCGGGGACGGTGCTCGGCGTCGGACCGGCGCTTCTCATCGCCTGCGGCGGCGATGCGCTCGAGGTGCACGAGGTGCAGCCGGCCGGTCGCGCGCGCATGTCCGTCGAGGCGTGGGTTCGCGGCCGTGGGATTGCAGCGGGCGATCGGTTCGCGTGAGCCGACGGGACCGCGTCACCCCCGTGTCGTTCACCGCACCAACAGATCGAGCCGAAGCCGCGCCCCCGACGATGCGCCCGCTCCCGCGGGTCCATGCCGTGACCGATGCCGCCGTGCTCGCGCTCGACGACCTCGGCGTCCGCGCCGCCGCGATCGCCGCCGCCGGGCCGGCGGTGGCGCTGCACGCGCGCACTCGCGCGGCGCCGGACCGGGCGGGGGCGGGCGAACCGGCCGCGGGCCACCCGGCGGTGCGAGCGCTCGCGGCCGCCGCAGCCCGATTCGTCACGCTCGCGCGGCCCGCCGAGGCCGCGGTGTTCGTGAGCGGCCGGGCCGACCTCGCGGCCGCAGTCGGCGCGCAAGGCGTGCAACTCGCCTCGGCTGACCTCGCCCCCGCCGATGCGCGGCGCATTCTTCCACGCGGCTGGATCGGCCGCTCCGTCCATTCGCTCGCCGAGGCGATTGCCGCGCGCGACGAGGGGGCTGACTTCCTCCTGGCCGGCCCCGTGTACGAGACGGCGTCGCATCCGGGCCGTCCCGCCGCCGGCCTCGCGCTCATCCGCGAATGTGCGGCGCTCGGCCTCCCGGTGATCGCGATCGGTGGCATTACCGCCGAGCGCGCCGCGGAGGCTCGCGACGCGGGCGCCTTCGGGGTGGCCGCGATCCGCGCACTATGGCTCGCGCCCGACCCGGCAGCGGCAACGCTCGACTTGCTGAACCCGTGGTTATCTTTTCCCCCATGCCCGATCTCGATATCGTGATCAACGGCGAGCCGCGGCGCATTCCCGGCCCCGCAACGCTCGGCGATCTCTTGCGTCACCTCGATCTCGACCCGCGGGCCGTCGTCGTGGAGCACAACCGCCGCATCGTGCGACGCCCGCTTCTGGCCGAGACGCCGGTGGCCGCGGGAGATGCGGTGGAGCTGGTGCACTTCGTCGGAGGAGGGTAACCCGTGACCGACACCGTGCACACCGAGACCGGGCGCGATCCCGGAACGCTCTCCGCCGCGCTCGCCGCCCCTCTCGTGATCGGCGGACGCGCGTTCGCCTCCCGCCTGCTCATCGGCACCGGGAAGTACCGGTCGAACGATGTGATGGTGCGCGCCATCGAGGCGTCGGGCGCCGAGGTCGTCACCGTCGCCGTGCGGCGGGTGGACCTCGACCGGCGCAAGGAAGAAGGCATCCTCCATCACCTGGGCGCCGACCGCTATTTCCTGCTCGCCAACACCGCGGGGTGCTACACGGCCGACGACGCCGTGCGCTACGCGCGCCTCGCGCGCGAGGCCGGGTTCAACGACTTCGTCAAGCTCGAGGTGATCGGCGACCGCGAGACGCTGCTGCCTGACGTCGAAGGGCTGCTCGCCGCCGCGCGCGAGCTGGTGCGCGACGGCTTCACCGTCCTCGCCTACAGCAACGACGATCTGATCACCGCGCTCAGGCTGGAAGAGATCGGCTGCGCCGCCGTCATGCCGCTCGCCTCGCCCATCGGGAGCGGGCTCGGTCTCCTCAATCCGTACGGCATCCGCGCCATCAAGCGCAGACTCTCCGTGCCGGTGATCGTGGACGCCGGCGTCGGCACCGCCTCCGACGCCTGCCTCACGATGGAGCAAGGGGTCGACGGCATCCTGATGAACACGGCGATCGCAGAATCGCGAGATCCGGTCATGATGGCCGGGGCGATGCGGCAGGCCGTCGAGGCAGGGCGCGCCGCCTACCTCGCGGGACGCATGCCGCGGCGCGAGATCGCCGTGCCGTCAAGCCCAGAGCGCGGGATGCTCGAGTGAGCGGGTGCCGCCCTCGCCGCGGGTGATCGTGGGCGATGGCGGCTGAGCCGGGCGTGCCTGCGGGCGCGCGGAGGGGCCGCGCGCCCGGCGGCGGCCCGGCGCTTCCCACCGGCGTTGCGCCGCGGCGTGCGGCCCAGCGGATCCTGGAGGAGGTCCACGCGGGTCGCCCGTTCGATGCCGCGCTGGACGACGCGGTGCGCCGGCTCGGTGAAGCCGACCGGCGCCTGGCCCATGAGCTGGCGGCAGGCGTCCTCCGAAACCATAGCGTGCTCGACCGGCGGCTCCGCCCGCTGGTGACCCGCGGCTGGCGCGATGTCGCGGAGCCGCTCCGCGCCATCCTGCGCCTCGGCGCGTACCAGCTCACCGCGCTCGACCGCGTGCCGCCCCACGCCGCCGTGTCCACCAGCGTGGCGCTTGCGCGCGAAACCGGCGGCGAGCGCGCGGCCGGATTCGTGAACGCCGTGCTCCGCCGGCTCGGGCGGGAACGCTCTGCAATCGAGCGGCCCGCGGGAATCGCCAGCGCGGCTCGCGCGAATGGGCGCACCCGGAACGGGGCGCGCGGTGACATCGACGGTGCCGGCGCACGCGCTCTGGCGGAGCGCTACTCGCATCCGGAATGGCTGGTGCGGCGATGGCTCGGCCGGTACGGCGCGGAGGACGCCGAGCGACTCCTCGAGTGGAACAACACGAGACCCCGGCTCGTGGTGCAGCCGGCGCGACAATCGGCCGCCGCGCTCACCGCCGCGTTCGCCGCCGCGCGAGTGCCCGCGGAGCCCGCCCCCTACGGCGCGGGCCTCGCGGTGGCGCGCGGCCGACCCGAGCGGCTACCGGGATATGAACGCGGCGAATTCGTGGTGCAGGACCCCGCGCAGTCGCTCGTGGTCTGGTTCGCCGACGTGCCGCCGGGCACCGTCGCCTACGACGCCTGCGCCGCACCTGGCGGCAAGACAATCGGGCTCGCGCGAACCGGCGTCCGCGTCGTCGCCGGCGACGCGACGCGCGCGCGGCTCGGACGTCTGTGCGACAACATCGCCCGCGCCGGGAGCGGGCGGGAGCACGTCATCGCCGCCGACGCGCTGCACCCGCCGGTCCGCCCGCTCGATGCGGTGCTGGTGGACGCGCCCTGCCTCGGCACCGGCGCCTTTGCGCGGCACCCCGACGCGCGAGGGCGGGTCGAGCCGGAGGCGCTCGCGGCGCTGGCCCGGCGGCAAGCCGAGCTGCTCGAGGCGGCGTCCGGCGTCATCCGGCCCGGCGGACTTCTGGTCTATGCCACCTGCTCGCTCGAGCCCGAGGAGGACGAGCAGCAGATCGATCGCTTTCTCGATCGGCACCCCGAATTCCGCCGGGAGCCGGCCGACGATTTTCCCCCGAGCCTGCTCACCCGGAAGGGAGACCTGATGACGTTGCCTCAGCGGGACCACATGGACGGCGCCTACGCCGCCCGCCTGCGGCGCGTGGCATGAGGGTCCGGCGCCATTCCGGCCGCCCGAGCGGTGGCGGCCATGCCGACCGGACACCGCCAGATACACCGCACAAAGCATCCGGCGGCGGCGGAAGGTACGCGCACGTCCCCGACCTCTCTCCGGGCGGCCGCCGCTGGCTGCTCGACTTCGCGATCCTCGTCGCCGTGTTCGGCATCGGCTATCTCGGCACCTCGGTGTGGATGTCGCCGGCATCGATCATCGGCGCCGATCACGCCGTCCCGCGGGTGCTCGAGCTCACCGGCGGCGAGGCCCAGCGGCGGCTCGCCGCGCTCGGGTTCCGGGCGAAGTTCGACGAGAGCCGCGAGGATCTCTCGATTCCGCGCGGCTCGATCGTGTGGCAGGACCCGCCGCCCGGCGTCGTGCTGCCGGAGAACAGCGTCGTGTGGCTCGCGCCGAGCGCAGGCGTGCCGCAGGTGCCGGTGCCGGACGTGGTCGGGCTTGCGCGACCGCAGGCGGAAAAGATCATCGTGGCGGCCGGGCTCAAGATCGGCGACGTGGATACGATCGCCGCCGACCCCGAGCCCAATGTCGTGGTGGCGACGCGGCCCTCCGCCGGCCAGGGTCGCGATCCGGGAAGCCCCATCGAGCTCGTGGTGAGCGGGCGCCCGGTCGTGGGCAGCGGTCCCCCGCCACCTGCTCCACGCAGCGTTCCGCTCGCCGCCCGGCCGCAACCGGCGCAACGGCAGCCGCCGCCATGACCGTCGCGCGGGTAAACCGGACGCCCGTCCGCATCTCGCCGAGCGTGCTGAGCGCCGATCTGGAGCGGCTGCGCGAGGAGGTGTCGACCGCCGTCGCGGGCGGCGCCGACCTGATCCACGTCGATGTGATGGACGGAAGCTTCGTCCCCAACCTCACCTTTGGCGCGCCGATGATCCGCGCGCTCCGGCGCATCACCGACCGGCCGCTCGACGTGCATCTGATGGTGCGCCGCCCCGAGCACTACATCGCGGAATACGCCGACGCGGGCGCGAGCATCTTCACCCTGCACGTCGAAGCGACGGTGCACGTGCAGCGCCACCTGGCCGAGGTCCGCGAGCGGGGCATGCTGGCCGGCGTCGCGCTCAACCCTTCGACGCCGCTCGTCGCCATCGAGGAGATCCTCGACGACGCCGATCTCGTCCTCCTCATGTCGGTGAACCCGGGCTACGGCGGCCAGTCTTATATTCCGCACGCGACCGACAAGATCCGCCGCTGCCGGGCGCTGCTCGACGCGCGCGGCGCCCGCGCCGCGCTCGAGGTGGACGGCGGGATCACGCCCGACACGATCGGGGAGGCGTGGCTCGCGGGCGCCGATACGTTCGTCGCGGGCACCGCGGTCTTCGGCGAGCCGGGCGGGGGGCGCGACGTCGATCCGGCCCAGGCGGTGCGGCTCCTGAGGAGCCGGTGCGCGGTACGCGTCTGAGAACAGGTCCGTGCACGGGGTGCGAGCAGGACGCAGGGGAAACGAGCGATGACCGTAGCAAGACAATGGACGCTGGTGGCGATCATCCTGGCGGGGCTCGCGCTCGGCGCGGCGGCGCTGGTCAAGTTCAGCCCCGAGCAGGTGGGGGCCGCGGTCGGCGACCACGCGCCCGACTTCCGGGTGGTCAACATCGCGACCGGCGACACGGTGGCCCTTCACGACCGCTACCACGGCGCGGTGACGCTGGTCAACATCTGGGCCACCTGGTGCGTGCCCTGCAAGGTCGAGATGCCGTCGATGGAAAAGCTGTATCGCGACCTCGGCCCCCGCGGGCTCAAGATCGCCGCCGTGAGCATCGATGAGGGAGACCCGACCGACGTGCGCAACTTCGCCGCGCAGCTCGGCCTCAGCTTCGACATCCTGCAGGACCGCACGACCGGGATCCAGCAGGCGTATCAGACCACCGGCGTTCCCGAAAGCTTTCTGCTCAATCGCGACGGCGTGATCGTGAAGCGGGTGATCGGCGCGCACGACTGGAACTCCGACGTGAACCGCGGCCTCGTCGAGCGGCTGCTCGCCGAGCGAGGCGGGCGCTGAGGTGTCGCTCCGCTCGGCGCTCCTCGCCGACTGGCCGCTCAAGCTTACGTCGCTGGTGCTGTCGGTCATGCTCTGGCTCGCCGCGTCGGGCGAGGAGCCGGCCAGCGGACTCCTCTCCGTCGAGGTGCGGGTGCATCCGCCGCCGGGGCGGACGATCGTGCACCCGCCCGACCCGCTCCGCGCCACCGTCGTGGGCCCCCGGCGCGACCTCCTCAAACTTTCGGGCGGCCCGCTGCTGCTCACCCGCATCCTGCCCGACACCCTGACGGCCGACAGCGTGCAGCTCGAGTTCGCGCCGCTCGATCTCATTCTGCCACACGGCGTGAGCGCGCGGGTGCAGGACATCGAGCCGCACCGGGAAACGGTGGAGCTGGATCCGGTGGCGCAGCGCATGGTGACGGTGCACCCGGTGGTCCGGCTCGCGGCGGACTCGGGCTACGAGCTCGAAGGCGGCGTAAGCGTCGTGCCGGGCGAAGTTCGGATCGCCGGCTCCCAGGACGCGGTCGCGCGCATCGACTCGGTCGTGACGCTTCCGCTCACCCCGGCCCGCGCCGGCGGGTTCACCGAGACGCGGGTTGCGATCGATACCGGAACGCTCGGCGGCATCCGGGTCTTCCCATCACGCGTCACGGTGAGCCTCACCGTACACGCGACCGGCACCCGCGCGCTCTGGCCGGTGCCGGTGCAGCTCGCGAGCGCCACGGCCGACGCCTGGCAGCTCGACCGGGATCTCGTCGTGGTGCGGGTGCACGGTCCCCGCGGGCGGCTCGGCGCGCTCACGCCCGACAGCGTCGTGGTCACCGTGGAGCAGCCGGCCACAGGTCTCGTGCCCGGACGCGCCGCGCTCCGCGTGGTGGCGCCCGCGGGCCTCACCGGCACGGCGGCGCCGGAGAGCGTCACCGTCGCCCCGCGCCGGGAGGGTCCTCGCGGTGAGCAAGGTCGAGCCGAGCATGGTTGAGCGCATCCTCGCCATCGAGACCTCGTGCGACGAGACCTCGGCCGCCGTGCTGATCGAGCGCGAGCCGGGCGGAGGCCCGGCCGCGCGCGAGCTCGCCGGGCTCGTCATTCTCTCGCAGGATATCCACCGCGTGTTCGGCGGCGTGGTACCCGAGCTCGCGAGCAGAGCCCACGTGAAGACGATCGGGTCGGTGGTCGACCGCGCGCTCAGCGATGCGGGCATCGGACTCGGGCAGGTGGACGGGATTGCGGTGACGGCGGGGCCCGGGCTGGTCGGTGCCCTGCTCGTGGGCGTCATGTACGCCAAGGCGCTCGCGCTGAGTCTCGAGCGGCCCTTCATCGGCGTGAACCATCTCGAGGGGCACCTCTTTGCCCCGACGCTCGAAGCGCCAACGGCCGAGCGCCCGTGGCTCGAGCCGCCGTTCGTCGGACTGCTCGTGAGCGGCGGCCACACCATGCTGCTCGACGTGCCGGCATGGGGCGACTACCGGCTCCTGGGCCAGACGCTCGACGATGCGGCCGGCGAAGCCTTCGACAAGGTGGCGACGCTGCTCGGCCTGGGCTATCCGGGAGGCGCGCCGCTCGAGCGGCTCGCGCGCGAAGGCAAGCGGGGGCGCTTCGCGCTGCCGCGCCCGATGCTGCACGAGCTGGCCCACGACGGCCCCCATCGCTACGCCTTCTCGTTCAGCGGGCTCAAGACGGCGGTGCTGCGGGCCGTGCGCGCGAGCGACGACCTCGCGCGCGACCGGGCGGACATCGCGCGCGACTTCCAGGACGCCGCCGCCGACGTGCTCGTGGCCAAGACCGCGCACGCGGTCGAGGCGCTGGGCTACGAGCGCGCGATGGTGGGCGGCGGCGTCGCCTGCAACCGCGTACTGGTGGAGCGGCTCCGGGCGCGGCTCGCGGACACCGCGGCGGTGAGCGTCGCGTCGCCCCGGCTCAATACCGACAACGCCGCCATGATCGCCGCCGCCGGCGCTTGGCGGCTCGCCCGCGGCGAGCGGAGCGGCCCCGACCTGGAGCCGCGCGACGACCTGCCGCTCCCCGGGCTCAGGCTCGCTTCCCCCGCACTCGGAACCACTGCATGACCATCTACCCGCTCGTCTTCCACATCGGCCGGTTCGAGATCACCGGCTACGGGCTCATGATGCTGGTCGCCTTTCTCGCGGCCGGCTGGATCACCTCGCTCGAGCTGCGCCGGCGCGGGCTCCGCGACGAGTACTCGGCGGACATGGTGGCGGCCGCCCTGGTGGGCGGCATCATCGGCGCCAAGGTCTGGTACGCAATCCTCTACCACGACGCGAGCAGCCTCTTCTCGCGCGGCGGACTCGTCTGGTACGGCGGCTTCATCGGCGGCGCGCTCGCGGTGCTGATCAACGGCTGGCGCCTGCGCGTGCCCACGCGCTGGACCATGCAGCTCGCCGCGCCTGCCCTCGCCGCGTCTTACGCCCTCGGGCGCGTCGGCTGCTTCCTGGTGAACGACGACTACGGCCGGCCCACGAGCCTGCCCTGGGCGATGAGATTCCCGGATGGGCGGCCGCCTTCGACCGCCGCCAACCTGCACCAGCTCTTCGGGGTGCCGGTACCCGCCGGCATCGCGCCGGACACCGTCCTCGCCGTGCACCCGACCCAGCTCTACGAAGTCGCGCTCATGCTGATCGCCTTCGCCATTCTTTGGCGCTTGCGAACGAGGGCACACGCGACGGGCTGGCTCTTCGGGCTCTATCTCGTGTTCGCGGGGGCCGAGCGGTTCCTGGTCGAGATCGTGCGGGCAAAGGACGACCGGCTGCTCGGACCGTTCACGTTGGCGCAGCTCACGAGCGTGGTGCTCATCGCGATCGGAGCGGTGCTCCTTACGCGGTGGTGGAGCGGGCCGGAGGTGCCGCCGGGCTCCTATCTGGTGGGCGACAAGGACGGGGAAGCGAACAAGACTTTGGCAGCGGCACAACCTGTTGCGGAGGTGGGAGTTAGGACGCCGGAATCCAAAATGTAGAAGAAGTTGACGCTTTTGCGGCCGGTTGCGGCCCAGCGGTAGGCACCTAACATTACTCGCGAGAACGGCTTACGCCAGTGCACCTCTTGGCACTTCTGTTGCATAAGAATTCGTCAAGCGAGCCTGCTCGGCTCCCGCGGAAGGTGGCAGGTCGAAGAAGGGTGGAGCGGACACATCGGTCCGTCTCCTAAAACTCAGGGGGCGATCTGCCACTCCCCAACGACGAACGGCCCACCGAATTCGGTGGGCCGTTCGTCCTTTTCCGCTCGGCTCAACCTACCGCGCCTGTGCCCGTCTGAGCAGCGAGATCCGGCCCAGATGAGGCCCTCCTGGGCTCGTCGCAACTCGTCGGTGATTCGATCGATCTCGTGCGCCATTCGACCTGCCTCTCCGGCCGCGCGGACCGGCGACCGCCGTTCAGCGATCGGGCGGGAGCGCGTCGGCCCTGATGGTCTCGAGGTAACCGCGCATCCGCTCGACTTCGCCCCGCATTTCGGCAAGGTCGGCCTCCATGCGGCCGAGCGAGCGCTGCAGTTCAAGCATGGCGCCGGACACGGGAACCGGCACCGGCGATGGGGCGGGCGCCGGACCCGAGATCGGGAGCGACGCCGACGCCTTGCGCTCCGGCTCCGGCACCATCACCGCGCTTACCTGAAGCCGGCGCGGCTCGATCACGAAGGTCCACACGAGTGCCACCACGAGTAACGCCAGCAGCACTCCCTGCGCCGCGAGCGATTCGGCGGTCGGATAGATGCCGAGCGCCGGCACCCGCGGCGCCCATGAGAGGACCGTCGTGGCGATGTACCCACCCTCTTGCAGCTCGGCGATGCCGCGGCCGGCGAACACGAACGCCATGTAATAGAGGAATGCGCTCGTCACCGCGAAGAAGGGCTTGAGCGGAAGCCGCACGCCGAAGCGGTTGATGGCGAGGTACACCACCGCCAACACCACCGACCCGGCCGCGATGCCGGCGACCACCGCCGCGCTCGACGAGCCCGAGCCGCCGGCCAGGAACAGCGCCTTGTAGAACAGCACCGTCTCGAACCCCTCGCGATAGACGGCGAGAAATGCCGCCGAGGCGAGCGCCAGCGCGGATCCGCTGGTGAGCGCGTCCTGCACCTTGCCTCGCACGAAATGATTCCACTTGGCCACTTCCATCTTCGAGAGCAGCCAATAGCTCACGTAGAAGAGCACGCCGGTGGCGACCACCATCGTGAGCCCTTCCAGTGCCTCGCGCTTGGCGGGCGAGAGAAGGAAAACCGTCTCCAATGCGAAGGCCGTGAGCAGGCTCGCCACGATGGCGGCGCCCACGCCGATGTGGATGTCGCGCTTCCGGTGGCCGGCGCCGGTGCGCACCAGGAACGTCATGAGCGCGCCGACGACGAGGATCGCCTCGAGCCCTTCGCGCACCAGGATGACGAACGACTGGAAGAAGAGGTTCAGCGGCGACAGCGCCTCGCCCAGCGTGCGCTCGGCGTTCTCCAGCTCGCCTGCCAGGCGCCCGCGGATGGCCGAGAGCTCGGCGGGAGTGGCGCCGCCGGCCGCGCGGGTCCTGAGCGTGGCGAAGCTCTCCTCCAGCGCGCCCGCGAGCGCCGCATTCTTGGTGCGCACGCCCTGCTCCACCTGCTCGAATGTCATGTACGCGTCGAGCGCCGCGGTGCTGGCGGCGGCTCCGTCGCCGCCGTGCGCCAAGGCATACGCGCTGTCGAGCTGCGTTCGCACCGTGGCGAACACCTGCGCGGCGGCCTCGTCGCGCGGGGCCTGGGCGGCCCGCGCGGCGGCCACGTGTGCAAGCGCGGCGCTGTCGAGCGCGGCGCCCTGCGCAGCGGCGCCGACGCCGACATCGCCCAGCGCGATGCTCAGCTCGGCGTCCGACATCTTTGCGGTCGTGGCGAAGGCGCGGAGCGCGGGAGGAACCGCGCCGTGGGGTGGCGGCAGCCGGAGCAGGGTCGCGTACGCGGCGGCGGCCCACCGGTCTTGAGCGGAGAGTCGGGTCTCGAACGCCGGCATCGCGGTGCCCGCGACGCCGATGGCGATGCGGCGATAGAAGTCGAGCGGCGATGCGCCGCTCAGCGCTGCGGCGTCCGTCAGGTTGGCCGGCTTG
>DASUJH010000011.1 GCA_036279355.1 Gemmatimonadales bacterium | reverse complement strand
CTCCGCCCCCGGCCCCTTCTGCCCCGCTCCCGAAGCGGGCTATCGCAAAGGTCGCCCGCCTGACCGCCCGACCGCCTGACCGCCCGTCGCGCATGCCGTTGCCACCGGGCACTCGCCGCATCGGGCTACGCGAGCGGTGCACACTACCGCGCCCAGCTCCATGATCGCCTGATTGAAAGTCCATGCCGTCGCACCGCGGCGGGGGGTGAGTGCCGCTGCCGTGGCCCAAACGCGGCTTTCGCTCGTCGCGCGCCTGTGAAAGGCGCGGCGGATGACGCGGGCGACGTTGGTGTCGACGGCGGGCGTCGGCCGCTCAAAGGCAAAGCAGGCGACCGCACCCGCCGTGTAGCGTCCCACACCGGGAAGCCGGCGCAGCTCGGCCGGATCGCTCGGGATGACGCCGCCATCCCGCACGACGGTGCGCGCCAGCCGGTGGAGGTGCGCGGCGCGGCGGTAGTAGCCCAGGCCCTCCCAGCTCTCGCGCACTGCCTTCGGGGTTGCGCGGGCGAGCGACTCGACCGTGGGCCAGCGCTCGACAAAGCGATCGTAATACGCCTCCACCCGGCTCACCTGGGTCTGCTGCAGCATGAACTCGGACACCAGCACGCGATAGGGATCGCGGGTGCGGCGCCAGGGCAGATCGCGCCCGTGCCGGCGGTACCAGCGGAGCAGCAAGCGGCGGAACAACGCAATGCGAGGGGTGGACTTGCGAGGCATGCGGGGTGAAGATAATGCCATGCCCGCCGCCGAAACCCTCGACGTCCGCCGCTACGTGGGTCGCTGGACGCTGAACGCGGCGTCGCACGTGGGGCGGGTGACGCTGATGCTCGGCGACGTGGTGCGAAGCGTCAACGAGTGGCGGATCTGGGTTCCGCGCGCCATGACCGAAGCGTGGAACATCGGGGTCGGCAGCCTGTTCATCGTGCTGCTCATCTCCGGCTTCGCTGGCGCGGTCACCGCGCTGCAGGCGCGCTACCAGTTCACCGGCACCATTCCCATCTACTATCTCGCGGGCGTCATCGTCGAATCCATCGTGCTGGAGCTCGGACCTGTGCTCACCGGCCTCATCCTCGCCGGGAGGATCGGCGCGCGCTACGCGGCCGAGCTCGGCACGATGCGCGTCACCGAGCAGATCGACGCGCTCGAGAGCCTCGGCCGCTCGCCGGCGTCGCATCTCATCCTGCCGCGCGTGGCCGCCGGGCTCGTCATGATCCCCGCGCTCACGGTGATCGCGGACGTGATGGGCATCGGCTCGGGGTGGTTCTCGATGCGGCTCGTGCTGCCCATCACCAACGCCGACTTCAGCTACGGCGCGCGTACCTTCTGGCGGCCGTTCGACGCCACCTACTCGGTGCTCAAGGCGTTCTTCTTTGCGGGCTCGATCACCGTCATCTCCTGCTACATGGGGTTCACCACCAAGCAGGGCGCCGAAGGCGTGGGCCGGGCCACGACGGGCGCCGTGGTGAGCAGCTCGGTGCTGATCCTGCTGCTCGACGTCGTGCTCACCAAGCTGCTGCTCAACCAATGATCGAGCTGATCGACGTCCACAAGCGCTTCGGGAGCCAAGTGGTGCTGGACGGCGTGAACCTCGTGGTGCGCGAAGGCGAAACGATGGCGCTGCTCGGCCCCTCGGGCACGGGCAAGAGCGTGCTGCTCAAGCACATCATCGGGCTCATCCGGCCCGATTCGGGCACCGTGATCGTGGACGACAAGGACGTCGGCAAGCTCAAGCGGAAGGAGCTGGCCGCGCTCCGCTCCGAGATCGGCTACGTCTTCCAGAACGGCGCCCTCTTCGATTCCATGGACGTGTTCGAGAACGTGCGGCTCGGCATCACCGACGAGGATCGCTATCGCGATCTCGACTACAGCCGCGCGCGCGTGGCCGAGTGCCTCAAGCTGGTGAACCTCTCGCCCGACGTCATGGAGAAGTTTCCGGCCGAGTTGTCGGGCGGCATGCGGAAGCGGGTGGGGATCGCACGCGCGATCGCGGGGAGCCCCAAGTATCTCCTGTACGACGAGCCCACCTCAGGCCTCGACCCGGTGAACGCCGACGTGATCGATGATCTCGTGAAGCGCCTGAGCGATGGGCTCGGCGTCACCAGCGTAATGGTGACGCACGACGTGCGCGGCGCCTTCCGCACCGCCGACCGCCTGGCGCTGCTCACCGGCGGCAAGATCGTGCAGTCGGGCACGCAGGAGGAGTTTCTCGCCTCCGACAAGCCCAAGGTCAAGGAGTTCCTGGAGCGGGACTTCCCGAACGCCACCTTCGCCGCCTGAGGCCGCGTCATGGACCTGAGCTACAAGCAGGACGTCAGCGTGGGCGGACTCGTCATTCTCGCAATCGTTCTCTTCGTGGTCGGGACCACGTGGCTCAGCGGCAAATCGGTGCTGGGCCCGCGTGGCGACCTCTGGCACATCCGGTTCAGCGACATCGGTAACCTGAAGCAGAGCTCGCCGGTGAAGGTGTCCGGCGTGTCGGTCGGGAAGGTGGAGCAGATCCGGCTCGAAGCGCCGGGCAAGGTGCTGGTGGGTGTAAGCCTCGCCGACCGGATCGTGCCCAAGACCGACGCGCGCGCCGAGATCGTGGCGGTCGGGTTCGTGGGCGACGCGGCTATCGTACTGCACCCGGGCAAGGCGCCGCAACCGCTTCCGCGCGAGCAGGTGATCGCCGGGACCCAGGCGGTGGGCCTGAGCGACCGCGCCGAGCAACTGAGCAGCCGGGCGGACAGCGTGTTGATCGGCCTGGAGCAGGTGGCGAACAAGGAGACTGCGGACGAGTTGCGCCAGACGCTGCGTCAGCTGCAGAAGACGATGGCGACGGCCGACCGCGCCATGCAGCGGGTGACCGATCCCAAGAGCGGCACGGTGGCCGAGCTGGAGCGGACGATGGCGTCGTTCCGGCAATTGAGCACCCGGCTCGACAGCACGCTCGCGAATCCGGCGCTCGCGCGTACGCTGCGCCGCGCCGACTCGCTCACCGCCAACGTGGCCGACCTGACCGAAGCCCTCGGCGGGGCGAGCGCGCAGCTCGACTCGCTCCTCGCCGGCGTCAACGCTGGCCGGGGGACGATCGGCAAGTTTGCCACCGATAGCGGCTTTTACAACGATCTGAGGGAGCTCTCGGGGTCGATGAAGCGGTTGATAGGGGAGCTGGAGAAGAATCCCGGGAAGCTGGGGGTTACGGTGAAGGTGTTTTAGGGGGCGGTCGGGCGGTCAGGCGGTCGGTACCGGGCGGGCGGAGGGTACGGCGCGCGGGGGTTTGGTGCCGGATCTGGGGTGGGGTAAATGCAGGTTGGGGGATGATGCCTTATGAGCGGTTCGAGGCATGGCAGCTATCGCATACACTTGTCCTCGCGGTATACAGAGCGACGAGCGGATGGCCGCCCCACGAACGCTACGGGCTGGTGACGCAGGCGCGGCGGGCCGCAGTATCTGCGGCCTCCAACATCGCCGAGGGCGCTGCGAAGCGAGGCCCGCGCGAGTTTCGGCGCTACCTCGACATCGCCTTCGGCTCCGTGGCTGAGCTCGCCTACGTTCTGCGCCTCGGGCTGGACTTGGGTTATCTCACGCCAGCGCATTGGACTGAGCTCGACGGATTGCGGGGCCAGGCCAGCCGCTGCATCTGGGGCCTTTGTCGCAGCCTGGACGCCCCCGACCGCCCGTCCGCCTGACCGCCTGACCGCCTGTCCGTCTGTCCGCCTATTTTCCCCCATGCTCTCCGCCACCTTCCTGGGCACCGGCGCCGCCGTTCCCAGCATCGAGCGCAACGTCGCCGGCATCGCGGTGCAGCGCGAAGGGGAGACGCTGCTGCTCGATTGCGGAGAAGGCACGCAACGGCAGATGATGCGCTACGGCGTGAGCTTCGCCTTCCGCGAAGTGTTCTTCACCCACTATCACGCGGACCACATACTGGGCATCACCGGGCTGCTCCGCACACTCGGGCTGCAGGACCGGACGGCGCCCGTCATTCTCTATGGGCCGCGCGGCGCAGGCCGGATTCTCGGCGCGGCGATCGGGCTCGGCATCGAGCGAAACAGGTTTCCGGTGGAGATCGTCGAGGTCAGGGCCGGGGACCGGCTCGCCCGCGAGGAGTATGACATCGTCGTGTTTCCGACGGAGCACCGCGCGGAAACCGTGGGCTACGCGCTCGCCGAGCACGAGCGGCGCGGGCGGTTCGACCCGGCGCGCGCGCGCGAGCTGGGCGTGCCCGAAGGCCCGCTGTGGGGACGACTGCACCGGGGCCAGACGGTGGAGCTGCCCGACGGCCGTTCGGTAGGGGCCGCCGAATTGGTGGGTCCGCCCAGGCGAGGGCGCACGCTGGTGTACACGGGAGACACGCGGCCCTGCGTCACCGTGGTCGAAGCGGCGCGCGGCGCCGATCTCCTGATCCACGAGGCGACGTTCGCCGGCGACGAGCGGGCCCGCGCGGAGGAGACCGGGCACTCGACCGCCGCGGAGGCCGCCGAGGTGGCGCGGCAAGCCGGAGTGCGGCGGCTCGTGCTCACCCACATCAGCCCGCGCTACAACTGGGACGCGAGCGAGCTGGTGGCCGAGGCGAAGGCGGTGTTTCCGGCGGCGACTGTCGCGCGGGACGGGCTCACGATCGAGGTGCCGTTTGCCGACGCACCGGCAGACGGCGCGTCGGTCGACGCGGCATCCGCCGATGGGTGAAGGGGACGAGGCGCTCCGCTCGCGCCGACGGTACGAGGTGGCGCTCCTTGCCCTTGTCCTTCTCGTGCTCGCGTGGAGCGCGGCCGCGCCGAAGGATCGCTTCACCTGGCTGCTCGAGGTGTTTCCGGTGTTGATCGGGCTTCCCATCGTGGTCGCGACGCATGCGCGGTTTCCCCTGACGCCGCTCGCGTACGGCCTGCTCGCGGTACATGCCTGCATTCTGATGGTGGGGGGACGGTACACCTACGCCCAAGTGCCGCTCGGCTTCTGGATGGAGCGGGGGCTCGGGTTGGCGCGGAACGACTACGACCGCATCGGCCACTTCGCGCAGGGGTTCGTGCCGGCGATCGTCGTGCGCGAGGTGCTCTGGCGGACGTCCCCGCTCCGGAAGAGCCGCTGGCTTCCGTTCCTCGTGCTGTGCGTCTGCCTGGCGATCAGCGCGTCGTACGAATTGTTCGAGTGGGGCACCGCCATGGCGACCGGAACCGCGGCCGACGCGTTCCTCGGCACGCAGGGCGATCCGTGGGACACGCAGTGGGACATGTTCACCGCGCTCGTGGGCGCGGCGGCGGCGCTCGCGGCGCTGTCGCGGGTGCACGATCGCCAGCTCGCGCGGATCGCGCGCTGAAGCGTGGCGCGGAATCGCGCGCCGCGCGCCGGACCACAACCGCTCCGGGAGGAGCGCAGGAGGAGGAGAGCCGAGATGGGAAGACTTCGAACGATTGTGGCGACGCTCGCGGCCGGTCTCGCCGTGGCCGCGTGCAACGACAGCACCAATCCCGCGGCCAACAGCGCGCAGCTCCGGGTGGTGCAGGCCGTGCCCGCTTCGCCGACGCTCGACGTGCTGCTCGACGGCGGCGTGCTGGTGCAGGACCTGGCGGCCGGCTCGTTCGTGCCCTACCGCCTGGTGACGGCCGGCGCGCGCAAGGTGGACGTGACGACGAGCGACGGCACCCCGGTGGCCAGCACGACGGCCACGCTGCTCGACCAGTCGAGCTACACCCTGCTCATCGCGGGCACGGTGGGCGCGGTGGACGTGAAGCTGTTCACCGACGACATCCAGCTCCCACCGACCGACAAGACCAAGCTGCACGTGGTGCAGGCGTCACCGGCGGAAGGCACCGTGGACGTCTATGTCACGGCTCCCGGCGCCGACCTCACCACGGCGACGCCGACGTTTGCCGGGGTGACGTTCGAGACGTCGACGGATACCCGGATCATTCCGGCCGGGAGTTACCAGGTGCGGGTGACGCCGGCGGGATCGAAGATCGCGGACATCGATGCGGGGACCCTGATGTTCAACTCGGGGCAGGTGCAGACGGTGTTCGTCGTTGACAAGACCGGGGGCGGCAAGCCGGGAACCGTCGCGGTGGTGCTGGACAACTTCTGATCGGCGGCGCGGGCTGCGCGCATCCCGCAAGATGCTCGCGGGCAGACCAAAATGGGTGCGGGGGCGGAGCCGACTGTGTGCTTGTCGGCGGAGCCCCCGCACCCATTTTTGTCTGCCCCTCACGCAATTTCCGTGTGCGCGTACCCCCCGTCGCCGATCAGCGCGCGGCGATCTTTACGTCGGCGCCGGACCAGGCGCGCTTGAAGCGGGCGTCGACCTCCGCGGCCGCGCGCGTCTTGCCCTGCTTGCGCAGACTCTCCGCGAGGCCGCCGAGGGACCAGCCGTTTTCGCGATTGCGGCGGAGGTCCTCGCGGAACGCCAGCTCGGCGCCGCGGGCGTCGCCGAAATCGAGCAGGACGCGGCCGAGGACCTGACGGATCGGGTGATACCAGGCGGGCGGCTCGTCGTAGGTGAGGCTGTCTTCCATTGCCGCGGCGTCGCGCAGGAGCTTGACGGCGGTGGCGCGTCGATCGGCGCGCACGGCGAGCTCGGCGGCCAGATGGCGGTGGGCGATGCCGAGGAGCGCCTTGGCCGAGTTCTGGCCGACGATGAAGTCCGGCGCGGTCGCGGCCTCGACGGCGCGCACGCTGTCGAGCTCGGCGCGGGCGTTGGCGGTGTCGCCCTTGGCGGTGAACGCGAGGCCGCGGGTGTAGTGCCACATCCCGGCGGTGTAGCGGAGGGCCGCGGCGGTGTCGGGAGCGGGCGCGGCGAGCAGCTCGTCCCACTTCTCGAAGCGGGCGAGCGCGAAGTAGGGCGTGGGCAGGAGGAACTGGGCGGCCGGGAATCCGCGGTAGACGTCGATCGGGATCGCGTCGCCCACCTTGCGCGCGGAGGCGAGCGCGTCGGCCTCTCGGCCCTCCATCGTGTACGCCGACCAGAGGAAGTGCTCGTTGTGGGTCGGATAGAGGAGCAGGTATGGGCCGGTGTCGTGGCGCATGTCCATGAGCGCCTTGTCGGCCGCGAGCGCGTGCACGTTGTGCCGTACCGCGTCGGCGTAGCGGCCGAGGCGCATGTAGATGTGCGCGGGCATGTGGACGAGGTGACCCGCGCCGGGCATCAGCTCGGCCAAGCGCTCGGCGCAGGGCAGGCCGCGCTCGGGTGTGGGCGACGCCTCGACGGCATGGATGTAGTAGTGGCAGGCGCCGGGGTGGTTGGGATTCCGCGCGAGCACGCCCTCGAGCGCCGCGATGATGTCGTTGATGCGGCCCTTGGGCGTGCCGCCCACGGTGTAGTAGTTCCACGGCTGGAGGTCCATGAGCGACTCGGCCCAGAGGGTCTGGGCATCGGGGTCGTCGGGATAGCGGTGGGCGAGGTCGCCCATGGCGGCGGCGTAGGCGGTGTCGAGCATGGCGCGGCTGGCGCCCTTGGCGTCGGAGTAGCGGGCCGCCACGGCGGCGATGTAGTCGCGCTCCTCGGGCGACGCGTGGGATGCCAGCGCCTGGGCGTGGTGGACGGCGTCCATGGCGTCGGGAATTGCCTTGTCGTCCATCGGCAGGTTGATGTTGGGGCCGAGGGCGACGGCGACGCCCCACCAGCACATGGCGCAATCGGGATCGCGCCGGGCGCCTTCCCTGAAGGAGGCGATGGCCTCCTCGTGGTTGAAGGCATAGATGAGGCGGAGGCCCTGATCGAACCACGGCTGCGCGTCGGCGGAGGCGGAGACGGCGTGGTGCAGGGAGCCGAGGTTGGAGAACAGAGGAGGAGCGGTCGGGCGGTCGGGCGGTCGGGCGGTCGCGGTAGAGTCGGCATCGGAGCTCGCGGCGGTGGATGCGAGACGGGATGCGGGGTTGCTGGTGCGATTGCACGCGGTGGCGACGGCGACGGCGGTGGCCGCGGCGGCGAGTACCGGGGCGATGGCGACGACCGGGAAGCGGGGGCACCGGGTCATGGTGGAGTCTCCGGGGCGGCGGTTTTGGGATGGTCGCCAATATACGCTTCGGGTCGGGAAATGGCCTCGTTTCGCGGGCTCGGTGTGGGGAGTCGCGTGGCCGCGGGCGGGTCAAAATCCGGTTGACGCCCATGGGGGCGACGGGTAGGTTTCGCGGCTCACGGGGCTGTAGCTCAGCTGGGAGAGCGCTGCAATCGCACTGCAGAGGTCAGGGGTTCGATCCCCCTCAGCTCCATGGCCGCACTCCAGAAGCGGCCACGATGCAACAGTGGTCCCTTGGCAATACTGCCCCTTGGTGTAACTGGCAACACGCCTGACTCTGGATCAGGAGAGTCCTGGTTCGAGCCCAGGAGGGGCAATGGCCACCGTACCAGTGGTGGCCATTTTCGTTTTGTTGACGCATGCCGTGCGTGGGCTTCGATGCGTTGAAGCATGCGCCTTCGTCGGCTGCGATGGCCAACGGCACCATGCGCGTCTACCTGACGACGGAGCGCGCAGGCGGGGCCCATCGCCTGGGGACCGCGCTGCCCGCCGCGGCCACGGGCACAACGCAAACCACCGACCCTCTCCCACAGGCGACCGAGCTGAGCGGCCTGTTTTCGGGGCGGCTGGACTTTGTCACGAACAAGAAGGACTTCGACTTCAGCGTCGCGCTCTTCGAGCTGACGCCGCAGCACCGATACCTTCAGCTCTCGTCTTGCCGGGCGCCAGCGAGCTACGTCGGACATCTGAGTCGCCGTCGGCTCCTCACGGGCGGCGCGCATGAGCGCATCGTTTTTACAGCGTGCGGCTGATGAGCCGCCGCTGCGAGGCCGGAAGCAGGATCGTGGGGGTTCTGGGCATTATCAAGAATCCTGGCCAGCAGGTCAACTACGGCTCGGGCAAACCCGTCAGCGACGAGACGATCGCTGACGTCGGCGCGCCGCTCGGCATCCGGTGGTTCGCCGATTCGTTCGTTGACCTGCGGCACGGTGATGCAGGAATGGAATCAGCTCCCCAGAAGCCGGCCCTCCAAAAGCTGGCCCCTGTCCGCGATCGCCCATAGAATACGGCGCACCATGCCGCAACCATTCCATTACGCCTTCTTCATCCGCGATCTCGCCTCCACCCGCCGGTTCTACGGCGACGTCCTCGGCTGCCGCGAGGGACGCAGCACCGACACCTGGGTCGACTTCGATTTCTTCGGCAACCAGATCTCGGCGCACACCACCGGCGCGGTGATCCCCACCCGGAACACCGGGCAGGTCGAGGGCATTCACGTGCCGATGCCGCATTTCGGGGCGCTGCTCGAGTGGGACGCATTTTCGGCCCTGGCCGAGCGCATCCGCGGGGCCGGCATTGCGTTCATCCTCGAGCCCCGAATCCGCTACGCGGGGCAGCCGGGAGAGCAGGCCACCATGTTCCTCCTCGACCCGAGCGGCAACGCGCTGGAGTTCAAGAGCTTCAAGCATCCCGAGCACGTCTTCACCGCATGAGGACGGCCTCGGTCGTCGTCATCGGTGCGGGAGCCATCGGCGCGAGCGTCGCCTATCACCTCGCGCGCCGAGGCTGGCGGGACGTCCTGGTGCTCGACC
>DASUJH010000010.1 GCA_036279355.1 Gemmatimonadales bacterium | reverse complement strand
ACTCCTCGCAGCCGTCGGGCGTGCGGGGGGAAACGTCGCGGACCCGGTCGAGGTGGGTGCATTGAGTCGCCATGGGGACGCGCTCCGAGCGGATCGAGGGATTGTTGGGGCGAGAGAAAACGGGGAAGCAGCATGCGCGGGTGGACACGGTGCGGCGGTGATCCACGTCACCACCGCACCGCCTCGGGCTTCGTCGCAGGTTACGGCTCGGAATCCGGCTGCGACGTCACTGCCGAGTCGGCCACCACCGGGATCGAGTCGCTGGTGCTGTCGCGCGTCATCTCGCTCTCGGCGCTGTCCTCGACTTCGCCGGCGCTGTCGAGCGCGCCGCGCCACTCGTCCACCTGCGCTTTGAACGCGAGCGCCAGCGCATCCAGATCGAGCGCGCCGAAGCTCGGCTGGTCCTCCCGCCCCTGGACCCGGCTCAATCCGACCGACGCCTTGGTATAGCCGCTGTCCGCCGCGAGCGCAGTTTCGTAGGCGCTCGCGGCCGCGCTGAAGTAACCGGCATGCTCCAGCGCCTGGCCGAGGTTGTTCTGGAACACGGGCGAGTTGTCCCGGATCCGCGTCGCGGAGACGAGCGGCGGGAGCGCGTCGCCGGCCTGGCCTCGATCAAGATACAAGAGGCCCAGGTTGTTCATCGCCCACGCGTCACGCGGGTCGAGGGCGATGGCGTGGTGGTAAGCCCCCACCGCCGAGTCGCTCTCGCCGAGGAGCGCGTGTGCGCGGCCGAGCAGGCGATAGGCATCGTTCGACGAGCTGTGCACAGTGAGCGCCGTGTTGAGCCGGTCGACCGCTTCCTCCGCGCGGCCCAGCTCGATCAGCACGCGGCTCGAGTTGAGCAGGCTCTTCACGTGATTCGGGTCGAGCGCCAACGCCTCGTCGAAGGCGTGCAGCGCCTCGCCCTGGTTGCCGGCCTTCCAGGCGGAGAGGCCGAGCATGTAGAAGCCCCACGGATTCTCGGGGTGACTCTCGGTGTATCCGGTGAATCCGTCGGTCGCCTCGGTGTAGTGGCCGGCGTGGAACGCCGCCTCGGCGTCGTCGTAGGTCATCGCGGGCGCGGATGACGGCGGAGTGGCGACCACAGGCGTGCCCGAATCCATCTCGGCGGCAGGCTGGGCCGACACGGCGGCGCTCGGACGCACCGACGCAGCGGCGGTCGTGGTGCGGGTGACATCGGTGCCCTCGGACCCGCCGCAGGCGAGCGCGAACAGCACGAGCGGCGAGACGGCGAGCGAGTAGCGGGCCCTCTGGTTGATGGACATGGTGTTCTCCTCGGGTGTGGCGCCGGTGGCGCGCTGGTGGTGAACGACGGGCGCCGGAGGAGAAGGCAGGGGCGGGGCCAGCGATGCGGGCGGGGGAAAGCGGCGCGGCAAGATCCAGGCGCCACGCGAGTTGCGCGCGCCAGAGCATGCGCGGCGCGATCGTCGGGTGAGCGGTTGGTGTTCGCGTGGACACGAAGGACGAAGGGCCCGCGTGTCCCAGCAGACACGCGGGCCCTTCGTCGCTCCCGCCTCAACCCACCACGATCGTTCCCGTCATCCGCGGGTGCAGGGCGCAGAAGTACTCGTAGCGCCCCGGCGCCTTGAACGCGGTGGTGTACTGATCGCCGGTGTCCAGCACGGGTGAGGGGTCGAACCGCTTATCCGCGCTCACGATCTTGTGCGGCACGTCATCGTGGTTGGTCCAACTCACCGGAGCGCCCGGGGCCGCGGTGAGCGCCGCCGGCGTGAAGCTGAAGTTGTCGATGCCGATGCCGCCCGGTGCCGTCGTTCCGCGCAACATGCCGCCGCGCGCGCCGGTGTCCGATGCCGCGGCGCGGGCTGCCGGCGCGGCGCCCCCCGACGATGGCGCGAGCGGCGAATCGATCACCGCCAGTCCCTCATGCCCCCGCACGAACTCCGCGCTCGCAATCCCGAGCAGGCTCCTCAAGCGCCCCGGCTCCACGGTGAGCGGGCCGGGCGACGGCGCGGTGCCCGGCGCCGGCTGCGGGAACGCCGTGGACTGTGCCGTGTGGAACCGGATGCTGCCCTCGACCTTCTGCAGCACCTGGTGAATGTGCCCGTTGAGCACGGTGACCGAGCCAAAGCGGCGGAGCAGCGCCAGCGCCTGCTCGCTGTCGTCGGTGCCCCAACCCCAATCGGGATAGACGCTCCAGAGCGGGATGTGCGCGAACACGACGATGGGCGTGCTGCTCGAGAGTCCGCGCACGTCCTTGGCGAGCCAGGCGAGCTGCTCCGGGCCGAGCGCGCCGAGGCCGCCCGCCTTGAGGTTCACCACGTTGACGAGCCCGATGAAGTGCACGCCGGTGTGATCGAAGCTGTACCAGCCGCTGCCCTTCGTTCCCTTGCCGTAGCGATCGAGGTACTGCCGCCCGTCATCGGTGAGTACGTCGTGCTCGCCGGGCACGTAGAACACGCGCTCGGTGCGGATGCCGCGGATCACCTGGTCGGCGGTGTCGAACTCGCTCGGCTTCGAGAGCTGGGAGATGTCACCGGTGTGGAGCACGAAGGCGGGGCGATGGGGAAGCGCGTTCACCCGGCCCACTGCTTCCAGGAGCGTCGCGGTGACGTCGTGATTGGCTTCCTTGCTGAAGCCGATGTGGCTGTCGCTGATCTGCGCGAAGAAGAGGCCGCCCTTGAGGCGGTCGGGCAGGCCGAAGCGCCGGACGGCGCCGAGGCTCACCGACGAAAGCACGCCGCCGTTCACCGCCCAGAGCATGCCGGTGCCCGCCCAGGCCATGCACGTTAGGAATCCGCGGCGATCGACGCCGTCGTCGTTGTGGTCATGCTCGAGATGCTGGTCCATAGGTCGCTCCCGGAGACGGGTGGTGGTATCGTTGGGCCTGAGACTCCGGGGCAGCGGACGATATTCCCGGAAGGACGCCGGGAATAATCCACGATCCGGCGCGGTCCCATGGCAGTGCGCCACGAGAGCGGCCAAGTGGAGATGCCGGTGAATCCGAGCCCGCCAAGCGGTTACGAGCAGACGGTATTGCCACACCTCGATGCGGCCTACGCGTTGGCGCGTTTCCTCGTGCGCGACGACCACGATGCCGAGGACGTGGTGCAGGACGCCTATCTCCGCGCGCTGCGCTACTTCGGCAGCTATCGCGGGGGCGACGCGCGCACCTGGCTGCTCGCAATCGTGCGCCGCACGTGCTACACCTGGCTGCGGCGGCGGCGGGTGCGGTCGCTCGACGCCGAGTTCGACGAGCGGGTACACGGGGTGGATGCCGCCGGCGACGATCCCGCGACGCTCGCGACGCGAGGCGCGCTCAAGGACACGTTGCTCGAGGCGGTGGAGCGGCTGCCGGTCGAGTTTCGCGAGGTCGTGGTGTTGAGGGACATCGAGGGTCTGTCCTACCGCGAGATCGCGCAGGTGGCCGGCGTGCCGGTGGGCACCGTGATGTCGCGGCTCTCGCGGGCTCGGCGGCGGCTGCATGCGGCACTCTCGCCCGCGGACCTGGAACGGAGCTGATCATGGAGCCGTGCGGCGGACTCGCACTGCAGTTGACCGCCTACGTCGATGGCGAGCTCGACAGCGTGGCGGTGGCCGGCGTCGAGGCGCACCTCAAGACGTGCGCCGCGTGCGCGGCCGAGGTGGAGCGCGAGCGGCAGGTGCACGC
The DNA here is from genome assembly GCA_036279355.1 of Gemmatimonadales bacterium. Classification (NCBI taxonomy): domain Bacteria; kingdom Pseudomonadati; phylum Gemmatimonadota; class Gemmatimonadia; order Gemmatimonadales; species Gemmatimonadales bacterium. The sequence continues at coordinate 6,408 of DASUJH010000010.1, read as the reverse complement.
GGCGCTCCAGATGCACGTGGCGCCGGTCCGCGCACCGGCGCACCTGCGCGCCGGCATCGTGGACGCCGTGCGCGACGCGCGGACCGTCCGGACCGCGCGCGCGCCCGGCATGGGCCGGCTCGCGCGCTGGGGGGCGATGGCGGCCGTCATCACGCTCGCGGCGGCCGGCGGGTACGTCGCGGGCGGTCGCGGGTGGAGCGCGCAGGCAATCGCCGGCCGGCGCTCGGACCTGCTCGCCGACGAGCTGCTCGCCGCGCACATCCGCTCGCTACAGCCGGGGCACCTGACCGACGTCCCTTCGTCGGAACACCACACGGTAAAGCCGTGGTTCGCCGGGAAGCTCGACTTCTCACCGCCGGTGCCGTCGCTCGATTCGCTGGGCTTCCGGCTCCTGGGCGGCCGGCTGGATTACGTGAACGACCATCCCGCCGCCGCACTGGCGTACGCCCGGCGGCAGCACATCATCAATCTCTTCCTCTGGCCGGCGGATTCTACTTCGCCGCCGAGAGAGGAGACGGCGCGCGGATATCAGTCGGTGCACGGCGCCGCGGGGGGCGCCGCATACTGGGCGATCTCCGACCTCAACGCCGCCGAGCTGCGCCAGTTCGCGGAACTCGTGGCCGCGCGAATTGCACCGACGAGCGCGACACCAGCGCAGCCCTGAGCGCAGTGCCGGCCGAGCTCATCGCGGCGCGCGCGCTCAGTTGTGGCCGAGCGGGTACACGCTCAGTCGGTTCGCGTCGTTCTCAGGTACGACGAGCCAACCCCGCGTGTGGTCGGCCACGAGATCAGCCGGCGCTTTGAGGCCCGAGACGAGTTTGATCGCCGTGCCGCCGGTCGCGCGCAGCACGAGCCAGAGATCGCCGCCCTTGTTGTCGGTTACGTAGAACGCATCCCGCCCCGCGGCCTCGATGCCGTCGGGGCCGCCGAGCCCGTGCGCCAGCTCGCGCCAGGTGCCGTGGCCGTCGGTTACGGACAGCACGCCGCTGTTGTACCCCACGACGTACGAGGTGTCGCGGCCGCCGCGGAAGATGCCGTTCGCGCTGGAGACGGCGCGGGCGGTATCGCTGCCGGGCAGCACGGCCACCGGCCGTCCGGGCGTCAGCACGAACACGGCGCCGCCTCCGGCCGCGGTCGAATCGCCCGTGTCGCTCACGAGCAACGTCCCGTGTGAACCCGGCGCCAGGTCGTTGAGGAAGTGCGTGGGCCGCGGGAAACTCTTTGCGGGGTAGACCAGCTCCGCCTTCCCTTCGCGTATCCGATACACGCCCTTGCGATCAGCCGCCCAGAGGGTGGATCCCACGAACACGACGCCGCACGGATCGTCGAGGCCGCGAGCGTAGATCGCGCGGGTGCCCTTGTCGGGGTCGATGCGGTACACGGCCCCATCTCCCGCAACGCCGAACTTGCCGAACGAGCTCACGTACCACGCGCCGTCGGGGCCGACGGCGACGCTCTCGGGCGCGGGGATCGAGTCAATGGTCTTGAGCCGCGCCTGGAACGAGGGCGACGCTTGAGCGGCCGCAGACGACGCGGCGGCCGACATCACCGCGCAGGCGGCGAGGAAGACGGGCAGCGGCTTCATGGGGCTGATTCCAACCTCCGGGTTGTGGATTCGCTACCCGCGCCGAATGTCCAGGCGCCGCATGATCTTGAGCAGGCTCGCGTGGTCGGCGAGGCCAAGCTCCTGCGCGGTGCGGGTCACCTGCCAGTCGTTTCGCTCCAACGCCTCGAGCACGATGCGCCGCTCGGCCTCGGCGCGGAGATCGTGGAACGAGCGCGCGCCGTCGGGCGCGGGCGCCGTTGCCCGGCCGGTACCCGCCGCGCGAATCTCGGCCGGCACGTGTTCGGCGCGGAGCACGTCACCATCGGCCGCGATGACCATCCGCTCGACCGCGTTCCGAAGCTCGCGCACGTTGTTCCGGCTCCAATCGTAGCCCATGAGGCACTCGGCGGCTTCGCCCGCCAGGCGTTTGGGTCGGATGCCGAAGCGCGTGCAGATGCCTTCGAGCAGGTGGGCGGCGAGTTCGGGCACGTCGGAGAGCCGGTCGCGGAGGGGCGGCGCGCGGAGCAGGTGCACGTTGAGCCGATAGAAGAGATCGTCGCGGAAGCGGCCCGCGGACACCTCGGCCTCGAGGTCGCGGTTGGTGGCCGCGACCACGCGCGCTTCAACCGCGATGCTGCGCGTCGTGCCGAGGCGGGTGACGGTGCGGTCCTCCAGCACGCGGAGCAGCTTGGCCTGCGCGGCGAGCGGCAGCTCGCCCACCTCGTCGAGCAGCAGCGTGCCGCGCTCGGCGGCCTCGAAGGCGCCGCGCCGCGAGCCGGAGGCGCCGGTGAAGGCGCCGCGCTCGTGGCCGAAGAGCTCGCTTTCGACAAGCGCCTCCGGCAGCGCGGCGCAGTTCACCGCGAGAAAGGGCGCCGACGGATGCGGGCCCAGCCGGTGAAGCTCGCGGGCGACCAGCTCCTTGCCCGAGCCGCTCTCCCCCAGCACGAGCACCGGCGTGGGGAACGGTGCGACCCGCGCGACGGCTGCGCGCAACTCGCCGATTGCGGGGCTCGAGCCGACGAGCGCGCCATCGCCGAGCTGGCGGCGAAGGATGCGCACCTCGGCACGAAGCCGGCGCCGCTCGAGGGCGCCCTCGACCTCGCGCACGACGCGCTCCATCGGCTCCGCCTTGTCGATGAACCCGGCGGCGCCGAGCCGCACGGCCTGGATGCAGCGGTCGTAGTCGCCGGTCCCGGTGTACACGATGACCGGGATCTCGCTGCCGCGGCGCTCCAGCTCCCGCAGCACGGCAAAGCCGTCCATCCCCGGCATCTCGAGATCGAGGATGATGCAGTCGACCTCGTCACGCTTGAGCAGGTCGAGCGCGGCGGCGCCCGCGTCCGCCACCAGGGTGTCGTAGCCGCCCAGGCGACGCAGATCGTAGGCATACTGCTCGGCGAGCGGGCGGATGTCATCGACGACGAGGATGGTGGTCATCTCACGCTCCGAGCGGCCGCCCAGGCGGCAGCTCGACGGTGACGCGGGAGCCGGCACCGGGCTCGGTCTCGATCCGCAGCGTGCCGCCCAGGTCCTGCACGAGGCGGCGCACAATCGAAAGGCCGAGACCCGTGCCGTCGGGCTTGGTGGTGTAGAAGTCGTCGAAGGCATGCTCCAGCTCGGCGCGCGTCATCCCCCGGCCGGTATCGGCGACGACGAGGCGGATGGGCGCTGGCGCACGGTCGCCCGTCGCGATGGCGGTCGACACCGTCACGCACGGACCGGTGCCCTCGTTGGCGCTCTGGCCGTCCAGGCTCTCGATCGCGTTGGTCACCAGGTTCTCGGCGATCCGCCGGAGCACCACCTCGTCGGCGGCGACGCGCGGCAGGTCGTCGGCGAGAACTGTGCGGAGCTCCACCGCCCGCGCTGCATCAACCCGCGCGCCCTCGGGCCGGGCCGACGCATCGCGCACCACCTGGCGCACGACGGCGTTGAGGTCGCAGGGCTCGCGGTCGAGCCGGGGCGAGAGGCGGGCGTAGTTTCGCGCGAGGGTCTCGAGATAAGCGACGCTCGCCTCGAGCGTGGCCTTTCGCTCCTCGAACACGCGGGCGAGCGAGGCCGGCTCGTCGCGCGCCACCTGCGCCAGGTGGCGGAGCACGTGCCGGATGGGGGTGAGCCCGTTCTTCACGTCGTGGTTCACCTGCCGGGCCACGTCGCCCATGGCCGCGCGGCGCTCCACCTCGCGGAGGCGCGCGGTGCTCTGGCGGAGGCGCGCGGTCATCTCGCCGAGCAGGCGGGAGAGGTCGCCGATCTCGTCGGGCCGGTCGCTCGCGAACTCCGCGTCGAGGCGGTCGAGGTCGAGCGTCGAAGTCTGATCGGCGAGCTGGCGAAGCGGGCGGCTCACCCGTGCGGCGAGCCACGCGGCGGCAAGCACGGCGACGGCGCCGCTCAAGGCGAGCGCCACGAGCGCCCAGGCGTCAACGCTTCGCCCGAGTGCCGCGAGCGCGCCGGGCGCCTGGATGACGGCGAGGTGGGCGACGGCGGCGTCAATCCCCGCCCTGTCGGGCGCGGACACGGAGGGCGATGCGGGCGGATCTACCTGCGCGGCGCCGGCGGTGAGATCGACAAAGGGAATGGGGAGGTCCGCCACCGTTCGCCCCGTGCGCAAAGCCGCCGAATCGGCGTCCGGGAGCACCAGCCGCACTGCGAGGTCTCCCTCCGCGCCTAGCCGCGCAAGCCCCGCGCTGTCGAGCGGAAGGCCGCCGACGAGCGAAAACGCGCGGCCGCCGATCCGCACCGAGTCGACGCGGGCGAGCGCGAGCACCGGCGCATCCGCGGTGCGCGCGCGCACGAGCACGACCGAGTCGTGCCGCGCCGCGAGGAGGCGCGGCAGCGCCGGCTCGACGCGGTCGTACTCGTTGCGGAAGTGGCCCGAGCTCAGGATCGTGCCGGCGCTGTCCTGGACGCGAAGCATGGCGAGGCCGGTGAGCCGCATCGCGTCTCCCGCCCAATCGAGGAGGTAGCGGCGCTCGACGGGGCTGCCGCCGGAGGCGGAAACGCCGGGGGCAGCAATGGTGGCGCGAAGCTCGTTGTCGCCGGCCATTCGCTCGCGCAGCGCGGCCAGCCGCCGGCCGGCCGCGCCGCTCCGGGTGGCGAGGTCGTCACGCAGCACGGCGAGGAGCGAGGCGACGCGGCGGTCGTCATCCGCCGCGAGGCGGCGAGTCATCTCCCGGCGCACGCCGAGGGCGAGCAGCACGAGCGGAAGCGCCACGGCGGCGAGCAGTGCGGCGAACAGGCGCGCGCGAAACGTCATGGCGTGGCAACGTCGCTGTCCGGAGGAACGCCGGCCGCCGTCCAGCGGAGCGTGCCGTCGGCATCGACCGTGGGCATCGGCGTGCCGCGGCGGATGACGGCGTGGGCGCGGACGTCGATAAGTGGCTCAACGGAGAAATCGGGCGGCGCCCATGCGGCGGCTGCGCTGCAGAGGGTCTCGGGGCGGTGCGGAAGCGACAACACCGCGCCGGCGGCGCTGCCCTCGCGCACCGCGCGCGCCAGCGCGTCCGGTTCCACGCCGACGGCCCTCGCATCCGGGCCGGCGCGGCCGAGTGCCACGAGCCGGGCAGCGAGGTCGCGCGCAACGGTGTCGCCGCGGGCGTAGAGGATGCGCGGGGCGCGCGGCGAGGCGGCGGACACAGGCGCCTTGGAATGCGCGCCCGACGGGGTGCACGCCAGCGCGGCCGAATCGGAGTCGGCGGCGCGGGCCTCGATGCGAACGGCGTCCCGCGCGAGACCGGCTCGAGTCTCGGGCGTGAACGGCGCCGCCGCCGGTGAGCCCGCGTGCGCCACGAGCACGTAGGTGCGGTCCCAGGGGAGCGCCACCGTTTCCAGGGCCGCGCGCGATGCCGCATAGGCGAGCACGGCTGGATCGTCGGTGAGGAGGACGTCGGCGCCGGCGTCGAGGAGATCGCGCGGGTCCGCGCCCAATGCGAGGATGAACCGCAGAACCGGCAGCGCGGAGTCCGCCTCGATGGGGCGGGCGACAAGCTGGCGCTCCGGCGCGCGGCCGGCGTCGATGGAGTCGATGACATAGGGCCCGGTGCCCACCGGCCACGCGCCGCGGCCCGCGCGTGTGGCTGCGAACCCCAACCCACCAAGCCCAGCCGGGCCGGAATCGTGGGCCGCGGCGGCGGGCAGCGCCACGGCGATGCGCCGATCGCCGAGTGCGGTTGCCGCCTGGGCGATGGGGGCCACGGCGGTCGCGCCAAGAGGAGTTGCCGCGCCGGCCACATCCGTCCCACCGCGCTCCCGCCACCCTGCCACGACCTCGGCGGCCGTCACGGGCGCGCCATCGGCAAAGTGCGCGTCAGCCGGAAGCGTCACCATCCATCCGGGTCCGCCATCCTGCGGCGACCAGCTCACGCCAAGCGCGGGCTCGAGCACGCCGCGGCAATTCGTCCGTACGAGCGGCTCGTAGAGCTGCGCGAACACGAGCCGCTCCGCGCGGTTCGCCGGGACGGGCGCGTCGGCCGGATTCACCGGCTCGGTGAGCGCGATCGTGATGGTGTCACGCCGCGCACCCTCGGGCTGCGCCAGGAGACATGCGGTCGGCGGGCCCATCGCGGCTCCCGGCGCCGCAGCCCCGGGCGCAGCGGGCGGAACGCCCGAAGATGGAGGCGTACCGGCCCCCGGCGCGCACGCCAGCGAAAGGGCGGCCAGCCACCGCGCCGCCCGCGCCGCGCGGCCTCGGCTCTCGACGCCCCGGGATGTCAGTGGCATACTTCAACTCTACGCGCGCCCGCTCGATTTCCGGCGTCGCCTTCCACATCGAACGAATCCGAACCTTCTCATCGCCCACCACGGGCGAAGGAGCCATCACCATGACGCAAGCAACGCAGCCAACGCCGAGCAGCGCCGCGCGCACGCCG
>DASUJH010000009.1 GCA_036279355.1 Gemmatimonadales bacterium | reverse complement strand
GGCGGGGCCGCTGGATTCTTGCGATTACCGCCGCGCTCGCGGCCGCGGCCTGCGCCGAGCCGACGGCGCCCGACCGTCCGGTGACTCAGGTCCTCAAGAAGTCCACCGATTCCGGCTCGATCGTCAATCTCGGCTCGCTCGGCGGCAAGAAGAGCAGCGCGGGGTGCCCCGTGCGGCGCATGAAGGCGTGCTTGGCCACCTCGCTCCGTTTGAGCCGTCCGTGGCGGTCGCGCGGGCCGGGCGACGCCGGCGGGCGCGCCGCCCTCGGCGCATGTACGTGCAGTCGCGGCGCGTGCGACCGGTGGAACGGCGCTGGCCGGTAGTGGTGCGGCGTGTACGCGTGCGACCGGTATGAGTGGCTCCCGCCATAGCCATGGCTCCCTCCGTGGTGCTGCGCGCTGCACGGCGCCGCCGCGGCGATCGAGAGGACCAGCGCCAGGCGCAGGATCCGCATATTGTGCTCCGGAGATCGGGACGCTGGTAGTGTATTACACCCCTCTGACACTGGAAGGTCGGTTCCTGGTCGCGCGGCCGCCGGGATCGGGAAGCCGATGGATGCGCGGGCGGGTGAGGAACGCGACGACCTCTATCCCGCGCAGTGACCGCTCGCGCGCAAGCTGTGGGCGAGCTCGGCCCGAAGGACCGGAGCCGCGCCGGGGGCGGCGGGTGCGCCATTGACGGTGACCACCGCCGGGCGGAAAATTGGAGGACGCTTGGAGGCCGCGTGGCAACCCTGAACATCAAGAACCTTCCCGACGCGCTCTACGGAAAGCTCCAGGCGCGGGCCCGGCGCCAGCACCGTTCGCTTGCCCAGGAGGTCACCCACATCCTGACGAAAGCGGTCCAGGCGCCGGAGCAGCATGCGATCACCGAGCTGCGCGGGCTCGGCAAAGAGCACTGGATTGGCCGGGATGCGGTTCGGCACGTGGAGGCTGAGCGTAACTCGTGGGATTGAGCGCGGCACTCAAGGTGGGCCGAACGGCGGTCGACACCGCGATCTTCATCTACTTCATCGAGAAACACCCCGATCTGACCAAGATCGAGCCCTGCCGGAGCTGCCCGGAACGCGAGTCGTCCAGTTGAAGGACTATCTGCCGCGTCGAGGCGGCCACCGAACGGTTCGGGGCCCGTGAGCGTGTCGACGGTAAATGCCTCCGGCGGGGAGATCGACCTCCCCGCTTACTTCTCCCGCATCCGCTACGCGGGCGCCGCCACTCCCACCATCGACACCCTCCGCGCCATCCACGCGCGCCACGCCGAGGCGATTCCTTTCGAGAACCTGAACCCGCTCGCCGGCTGGCCGGTGCGGCTCGACCTGGGCTCGCTCCAGCAGAAGCTCGTGCGCGACGGACGCGGCGGCTACTGCTTCGAGCAGAATCTCCTCTTCAAGCACGTGCTCGAGGCGCTGGGCTTCCGCGTCACCGGCCTCGCGGCCCGCGTGCTGTGGAACATCCCCGCCGGCGTCGTGCGCGCCCGTACGCACATGCTGCTTCGCATCGATCTCGACGACGGGCCCCGGCTCGCCGACGTGGGTTTCGGCGGCGGCACGCTCACCGGGCCGATACGGCTCGAGCCCGACATCGAGCAGTCGACGCCGCACGAGCCATTCCGGCTTATGCGCGTGGGTCAAGAGTTCGTGATGGAAACGAAGATCGGCGGCGAGTGGAAGGCGCTCTACCGGTTCGGGCTCGACGAGCATCTGCTGCCCGACTACGAGCTGAGCAGTTGGTACCTGTGCACCCATCCGGCGTCCGGCTTCAGGTCCGGCCTCATGGCCGCGCGGGCCGCGCCCGACCGCCGCTACGCGCTGCGCAACAACGAGCTTGCGGTGCACCACCTCGACGGCCGCACCGAGCGGCGGACGCTCACGAGCGCCGCCGAGCTCCGCCGCGCGCTGGAACTTCCCCTCGGCGTGCGGGTGCCCGATGCGCCCGCGCTCGACGCCGCGCTCGCGCGACTCGTGCAGCCTCTCTAGCTCGCGCCCGCCTTCGGCTCCGCCGCCCGGTTCCACATCTCGCGCTTCACCCGCCACACGCTGTCCACCTCGCGGTGCAGCACGAAGAGCATCTTGCCCCGACCGTCGAACGTCTTGCCTCCGCCCAGGTCCACCACCTGGTGCTCGGTGCACCACTCGGAGGCCCAGGCGCCGGACACCTCGAGACCGAAGCAGTGCTGCTCGTAGCTCTTCATGTGCGCGCCGGACATCCGCGCGGTGACGCCCTCAAGAAATTTTGTGATGGCGGGCTTCCCCACGATCGGCTCCGCGCCGGGCAAGAGGCTGATTCCGTCGTCCGCCCAGAGCGCAAGTGTGGCCCCGTTGTCCATGTGACGGGTGGCATCGGCGAGTGCCTGATTGAAGCGCTCGACGCCGGCCGCCGCAGCGCTGCCTGCTGCGCCAGACCGCGGGTGGGGCCGGGCCGCCTGCGCGGCGAGCGCGGACGGCGTGAAGGCCGGCGCACACCCGAGCGCCGCGGCGACCGCCGCGGACATCGCACGCGCGAAACGCATCCTCATCCCCCGGAGAGCAGTTTCTGAAACCGCTGATCCTTGCGCAACGGATCCAGATCGGAGTCGTGCTCTAACCACGCCCAGTGCCCGAAGCCGTTCTGAATCGCGCGCTCGAGGCAGGCGATCGCCTGCTCGACATCGCCCGCCCGCGCGTAGACGCAGGTGACGTTGTAGAGCACGCCCGAGTCGTCGGGGTCGAGCGCCAGCGCCTGCTTCACGAGGTCCAGCCCCCGGTCCATGCTCCCGATCCCGCAGTGCGCGCAGGCACCGAGGATGAGGGCCCGGGATTCGTCCGGATTCAACGCAAGCCGCGCCTCCGCCAGCTCGATCGCGCGCCGGTTGGCCGCGTCCGCGTCGGCGTGACGGCCGAGCGCGTGATAGACCTGCGGCAGCAGGCTCGGACACTGATAATCCTCGGGGCGGAGCGCCGCCGCCTCCTCGAACAGCCGCGCGGACTCCTCGTACTTTCCCTCGGCCAGGCATGCCCGGGCAAAGAAGAAATACGCCTCGAAGAGCTTGGGCTTGAGCCGGATCGCCTCCCTGAACTCCGCCGCGGCCTCCGCGAACTCCTTGCGCAGCGTGAGCGCGAGCCCCCGCGCGGCGTGCGCCTCCGCCAGCTCGGGGTCAAGTGCCAACGCGCGGCGGCTGTAGCTGTCGGCCCCGTCTATGTTCGCTTTGCTCGCGTCCCACCAGGTGTAGAGCGACGAGCAGCAGTCCGCGGCGCCGGCGTGGGCGAGCGCGTAGTTGGGATCGATCTCGAGGGCGCGCTCGAACATCCGGCGGGCGTACTCGATGCCCTTCTTGCGCCACTGGTGGAAGTACTGCCGCCCGCGCAGGTAGAAGTCGTACGCCTGCACGTTGTCGGTGCCCGCCTTCTCGATCGCGCGCTTCTCCTTGTCGCTCAGCACCACCCGGAGTGCCTTCACGATATTGTCGGCGATCTCGTCCTGGATGGCGAAGACGTCCTCCAGCTCGCGGTCGTAGCGGTCGGACCAGAGCTGGTAGCCGTTGGTGACGTTGATGAGCTGCGCCGCGATGCGGAGCCGGCTGCCCGCCTTCCTGACGCTCCCTTCGAGCACGGTGCCGGCGCCCAGCTGCTCGCCCACCTTGCGTACGTCCTGGTGGCCCTTGAAGGCAAAGGCCGAGGAGCGCGATGCCACGTTCAGCGCCTCGATCTTGCTCAGCGCGTTGATGATTTCCTCGGCCACGCCCTCGCAGAAGTAGTCCTGGTCTTTCTGCGGGCTCATGTCGGCAAACGGCAGCACGGCGATCGACTTCCGGTCGGGGCGCGCCGGCACCGTGACAAGGGTGGCCTCGGGCGGCGTGGCGACCCGCGGCGAGCTCAGCGCCTGCACCACCTGCGACGCCGTGGCGTACCGCTCGTCCGGATCCTTGGCGAGGGTGCGGGTGACCACCTGCTCCAGCTCCTGGCTGACTGACGCGCGCGCCGAGCGGACCGAGGGCACCGGATCGGTGAAGCGCTTCATGATGAGCGCCTGCGCGGTGGGCCCCGCGAACGGGGCCGAGCCGGCGAGCATCTCGAACAGCACGCAGCCCAGGCTGTAGATGTCGCTCCGGCCGTCCGGTTCGTGCTCGCCCGACGCCTGCTCGGGACTCATGTAGGCGGGCGTGCCGACGGCGAGCCCGGTCTGGGTCAGGTTCTCGCCACCCGCGGCGCTCACCGCCTTGGCGATGCCGAAGTCGGTCACCATCGCCTCGCCCTCGTGGAGCATCACGTTTTCCGGCTTGATATCGCGGTGGACGACGCCGTGGCGGTGGGCGTAGTCGAGGGCCGCCGCGACGTCGCGCGCGATGCGGACCGCCTCCTCGACCGGAAGGGGCGTTGCCCCGTGGAGCCGGTCGCGGAGCGATTCGCCCTCGACGAACGGCATTACGTAGTAGAGCAGGGTTGGCGCGCCGTCGGAGCCCTCGACCTGGCCGGAGTCGTAGAGCGGCAGGATGTGCGGATGCTGCAGGCGGGCCGCGATCTGGATCTCGCGCAGGAATCGCTCGGAGCCCAGACTCACGGCCAGCTCGGGGTGCAGCACTTTCACGGCGACCCGGCGGCCGTGCTTCAGGTCCTGCGCCAGATACACCATGGCCATGCCGCCGCGGCCGATCTCGCGCTCCACCTGATAGCGGTTGGCGAGGGTGGAGCGGATCCTGTCGTGGAGTTGGGTCATCAGGAGCAAATGTACCGCGCGGACGGGAAAAGCAAACCGCCCGCGGGAACACCGCGCAGCAAACCGCCCGTAGCGCGCACCGGCCTACCGAACCATCGCGCGCAGCCGAGCGCTGTACGCGCGGCTCGAGGTGAGCCGGCTGCCGTCGCGCAACTTGAGCACGTACTCGCCGTGGAAGTACGGCTCCATCGCGGCGACGCGGTCCACGTGGACGATCGCTCAGCGTGAGCGCGCTCATCTGGCCCAGCCGGCTATGGCCCGTGGTGTCGGTGACGACGATGCGCTTGGCGAGCTCGGGGTGGAGCGCGCGGGTCATGCGGTCGGCGTCGCCCGCGTACCAGCCCTCGATGTAGTCCATTGCTGCCGCCCGGATGCCGGCTGAATCGGCGGCTGCGGTCTGGGCGCGTCCTTCCGACGCGAGGGCTGAGACCACGAGGGTGAGGGCGGGGAGGATGCGCCGCGCGCAGATGGCGGCCGCGCGCGCGGAGGAGGAGCGACGGGGCATGGTGCACTCCGGTGGCTGGTTCGAGCGACAGGTTATGGCGGCCGCGCCGAGGGCTCAACCATCCCGGGACGAAGTGGCCGCGGCGCGGGACGGGCCGGCCGGGAAAGGCAAACCGCCGCCTCTTGCGGGGCGGCGGTTCGAGTGGAGCGGTGGGTCACTTACAGTCGGTGCCCAGCATCTTCATGGTGGAGACGTTCAGCGCCGGCGCGCCGGATTGCTTCATCGCGCCGGTGTCGTGCGCCATCGCCGTGTCCTTCATATCGCCCTTCGGCATCCCGGTGTCGCTCTTCATGTCGTGCGACATGCCGGTGTCCTTCGCCATCCCGGTCTCCATCGCCTCCGACGTGCCGGTCACCGTCACCCGGTGGCCGACGTGGTTCTCCAGTTTGACCGAGCTGCTGGTGAGCGCGTAGGTGTTCCCGTCCGCATCGGTGATCGTGTAAGTGCCCTCGGCGCTGCCTTTGGCGATGCAGCCGGTGACGCTCGTGGGTTCCTGCGCGGCCGCCGGCGCGGGTGCCGCGAGCGCGACCGTGAGGAGACCCACAGCCGCCAGCAACGCTTTGCTCGTCCGATTCATGGTCCCTCGCATTCGCGCCCCATCCAGGGGGAGGGCGATCGGGCCGCGGGGCGGTTCGGGGGCGCGTCGTCCCGCCGGGCCGTGCACCAATCTACGGCGCCGACCCGGATTCGGCTTCATCACCCTTGTGACACGGCGCGAAACGAAACGGTCAGGCGCGGAGCGGGCGGGCCACGAGGATACCGGTGCAGCGGCGGATGGCGGCGACGTACTCGGGCAGGGTGGCGCGCGTCACTTCCACCACGCCGCCCGAAAGCGGCGCGTGGAGCACGCGCAGGACGCCGTCTCCGCCCCGGTGCGCGAATGCCGAATGGGTCACGTCGAGTCCGGGAGTCGAGGTGGCGAACGCCAACACGTCGCCGTTCTCGATCCGGTCGACCACCTGGGCCACGCGCGCCGCCGGCACCACGTGGCGGGGATTCGCATCGAGCCGGCGCTCGATCGCCTCGAGCTTCCGGAGCACGACGTCGTTGGCGAGCGCGGGATAGCTCGCGCGGTGCGCCGTCATGAAGCGGAGGGGGCGCGCGTCCTCCATGCCACCCAGCTCCGCGCCCCAGTCGCGCACGAGCCCGCGGCGCGCGCCGTCGGAAATCCACTCGCTGAAGTAGTGCAGCCGTGAGACGTAGCCCCGGCGTTCGCCGCCGCGGTAGCGCATCCGCTCGACTTCGCGGCCGAAGCCAGCCCACGTGGCCGCGTCCGAGTGCTCCGCCACGCGCGCCACCGCGAGGCACGACTCGACCAGCGTCACGCAATCGAAGCGGGTGAGGGAGAGCGTGAGCGGCTCGGTGGCGTTCGGGCTGCCGCCGGCCTCGAGGTAGGCGTCGAGGGTGCCGGGGACGTAGGGAGAGCCCGCGGCCATCTCGCCCACGCGGATAGCGTCGGGTCCGCACGCGTCGCCCATCGTGCGGCGGCCCTCGGTGCGGACGGCCGCGGTCCAGGCGCGCAGGCGTTCGTGATCGGGATCGGGCGAGCGGAGCGCGGACGAGCGCAGCGCGGGCGAGCGGCTCGCCGCAACTAGCGGCGCCGGGATCGCGAGCGCAGCCACGACCGCCGCGGCGCGTTGCAGCGCATCGCGCCGGGAAATCGCATGATCGTCGAAATCGCGAGCGGCCCGGGCCCCGGGCTGCGCCGGCAGGTCCATCGAGCATCGTCCACCGAAGCGGGATTCCGAAATAGAACCCGCTGTCACACCCCTCCGCCACTCTTCGCGCACCCCAATCCAGGGGCCCCTTCACACAGGAGCAGAGTATGCGCTGGTTTGCCGCGTTCTGTACTGCCGTGCTGATGACCGGGTGCGCGAGCGTGATCGGAAGCAAGCAGGCCGACTTCTCGTTCAACTCCAACCCGCAGCAGGCGCAGGTGCTGGTCGACGGCAACGCGATGGGCGAGACGCCGCTCAAGGTGAAGCTGTCGAATACGAAGGCCCACACCATCACGTTCAGGAAAGAGGGGTACCAGGACGTGAGCTGTCAACTCGAGAAGGGCACCGATGCCGGATGGGTGGTGCTCGACGTAGTGAGCGGGCTCGTGCCCGTCATCATCGACGCGGCCACGAACAACTGGAGTCAGACGAAGTCGCACGAGTGCACCCGGACGCTGGCCCCGGCGGTCGCGGCGGCGCGTTGATCCGGCGCGTTCACCGGGATGAGCCGGCGCGACCAGCAGATTGCGCCGGCTCTACCTGACCGCGACGAGCTGCTCGAACCCAGGTGTGTCCTTGAGCGGTGCCCACAACGGATCGGCCCGAAGCCGCGCCGCCGAGAGGTACGACGGCGCGGCGAGCACCCCGCGCAACTGCTCGACCGCCGCGGCACGGTTGCCCTGAAGCATGTAGGCCCACGCGAGCACAACATGGCCCTCCTGGCCGTACACCGCGTCCTTGGACGGCGGCAGCAACGCGAGCGCTCGCTCGGCCGCGGCGATGGCATCCTTGCCCTGGCCGAGCACCGCGTACGCCTGCGAGAGCGTCGTATACACGAACACGTTCTCTTCGTGTCGCTGAATGGTGGCGAGGGCCTCGGTGCGCGCCGAGTCCGCATACGCCCGCGCCACTGCCAGCTCGCCCCGGCGATAGTGCACCGTTGACTTGAATCCGAAGTAGAAGACGGGCACGCCGCTGAACGCCGCCGGCGTGAGCCGCGCCACATCCGCCTGGTAGGCATCGTCGGCGGCGAGAAGGTCGAAGCAATCCCCGTAGCTCTTGGTAGCCGCGAAGCGCGCGAACTCGAACCGGCCCAGCCCCTCGCGCATGAGGTCACGGGCCTTTCCGATGTCGCCCTTCCAGTTGACGGCAACGGCCATTCGCAAGGCATAAACGTCGGGTGAATCCGGGGCGAGTTCGGCGGCTCGCTCGAGCACCCGTTCCGCATCCGCGTAGGCCCGCATCATGAAGTAGGTGCTTGCGAGGTCGAAGAGGTCGTCCACCGAGCGCGGGTCGAGCGCGGTAGCGTGGGTGAAGCTGGCCACGGCCTGCTCCCACTTACCCTGCCGGCGCTGCACGAGGCCGGCGGCGTACGCTGCGTCGGCGTTGTTCGGCTCGAGCCTGGATGCCGCCGCGAACTCGTCGAGCGCCGCCGCATAGTCGAGCTGGCCCCAGTAATGGAAAAAGCCCATCGCGACATGCGCCTCGGGGAGATCGGGCCCGAGTGCGAGCGCGCGTCGTGCCTCGCGCTCGATGCGCGCGGCGTGGGCGGCCGAGCGGTCGTTGCCGAACCAGTAGGTGAACGCATCGGCGCGGGCGAGCCGCGCCCACGCGAGCGCGAAGCTCGAATCCGCGCCCAGCGCGCGCCGGTAGAGGTCGGCCGCCAACTCGATGTCGGCCATCCTCTGGCGCTCGAAGTACTCGTTGCCGCGCAGGTAGTAGTCGTAGGCCTCGGTGCTGGTCGTGGGCCGGGCCGACTCACGGGCCGCCGCGCCCGAGCCGAGCGCCACGTTGAGCGACTGGGTCACACGGCCGGCGATATCCGCCTGCACCTGGAACACGTCGGTGAGCGCCGCGTCGAACGGCTCGGCCCACTTGGTCGTGGGCGAGCTGCCGGAGGCCACCTTGATAAGCTCCGGGCTCACCCGCACCCGGCCCGCGCCGCCGTTACCACCGGCCACGCCGCCACGCTCCCAACGGATCGTGCCGACCAGGAGATAGTCGACGCCGAGGTCGCGCGCGATCTCGGGCAGCTCCTTGGCGGAGTGGCGATACTCGTTCGAGCTGCGGCCGGCGACGACCTCGAGGCCGGGCACGGCGGCGAGCTTGCCGCGCAGCTCATCGGTGATGCCATCGGCGAAGTACGCGTCGGCCGAGTCGCCCTGGTTCTCGAAGGGAAGCACGGCGAGCCGCTTGGGCCGGCCGGCCGCGTCGTCGGCCGCGCCGCGCGAGCGGCGCCAGGCGAACAGCACGCCGAGTCCGATAGCGAACCCGAGTGCCAGCATCGCGGCGGCTATCGGAATGCGCGGCCGTGTGCGGCGCGGCGCGGCCGTTGGCATGGGCGCCGGCGCGGCAGGGTTGGATGCGGTAGGCATCGGCGCTGCCGCCGCTGCGCCGGGAGGCGTCGCGATGGATGGTGGCGCGGAGCCGGGCACCGGTGTCGCGACCGTCGGCACCGCGACCGGCGTGATCGCCGGCACCTGGAGCGCCTGCGCCAGCTCGATGGCGGTGCCGAACCGATCCGCCGGGATCTGCGCGAGCGCCCGCTGGATCGCGTAGTCCACCGCCTCCGGCACCACCGGCCGCACCCGCCTCACGCTCGGCACCGGGTCGCTGAAGCGCTTGGCCATGATCGCCTGCGCCGAGACGCCGGTGTACGGCGGCTCGCCCGCGAGCATCTCGTAGAGCACGCAGCCCAGACTGTAGATGTCGCTGCGGCCGTCGATCGCGTCGCCCGCCGCCTGCTCCGGGCTCATGTACGCGGGGGTGCCGACCGCCATGCCGGTTTGCGTGAGCGCCTCCGCCGGCGAGCCGCCGAGCGCCCGCGCGATCCCGAAGTCGGCCACCAGCACGTCGCCGCGGCGGGTGAGCAGGATGTTCTCCGGCTTCACATCGCGATGCACCACGCCGTGCTCGTGGGCGTAGTCGAGCGCGGCCGCCGCTTCGCGTGCGATCCGGAGCGCGTCGTCCACCTGGAGCTGGCGCTCGCGGGTCAGCCGGTCGCGCAGACTCTGGCCCTCGACGTAGGGCATGGTGAACCAGAGCTGGCCCGCGGTCTGTCCCGAGTCGTGGACGGTCAGGATGTGGGGGTGCTGCAGGCGGGCGGCGACTTCGATCTCGCGGTGAAAGCGGTCGGCGCCGAGGCTCGCGGCCAGCTCGGGCAGCAGCACCTTGAGCGCCACTGGCCGCCGGTGCTTCTGGTCCTGGGCGAGGAAGACCGTGGCCATGCCGCCGCGTCCGAGCTCGCGCTCGAGCGTGTACTGGCCCGACAATCCGGCCTGGAGCTGCGCGTGCAGCGAGTCGGTCAAGGGTCTAGCATACTCACGAAGCCGCGGCGGAACCAGAGCGCGCGCCCCGGGAGCCGCGCCGGCCATTTGCAGCACCGGCTCTCGACCTGTAAGTTCGCCGCACCGCCATCCCACAGGTTTCGATGACCACGACCACGCTGCCGATCATTCCCGCTGGCGTGATCACCCAGGAGTTCCGCACGCCGAGCACGGTCCGCCGCGGCATCGTGGCGGGTGTCGTCGGCAACATGCTCGAGTGGTACGATTTCGCCCTCTTCGGTTTCTTCGCCCGCCAGCTCGGCGCGCACTTCTTTCCCGCGGACAACCCGACCTCATCGCTCCTCGCCGCGTTCGGCACCTTTGCCGCGGGGTTCGTCATGCGCCCGGTGGGCGGCGCGCTTTTCGGCTGGGTGGGCGACCGGTTCGGGCGGAAGCAGGCGCTCATCTGGTCGGTGCTCGCGATGGCGTTCCCGTCGTTCTTCATCGGGCTCCTGCCCGATGCGGCGCGAATCGGCGTCCTGGCGCCAATGCTGCTCGTGCTCCTCCGGCTGATCCAGGGCGTCGCCGTCGGCGGGGAGTACATGGCGTCGGCGGTCTTTCTGGTCGAAGGCGCGGCACCGGGCCGCCGCGGCTGGATGGGAAGCTGGGGACCGTTCGGCGCCGCCGCCGGTACGCTGCTGGGCTCGGCGGCGGGCGCCATCGTGAACGGCGCGCTCTCGCCCGAGGCCGTGATGGCGTGGGGTTGGCGCGTTCCGTTCCTGATTGGATTGGTGGTGGGACTCGGCGGCCTCGCAATCCGGCGACACTACGTCGAGCGCGTTCCCCACCAGCCGCCGGCCAAGTCTCCCCTCGGCGAGGCGTTCCGCGCGCACTGGCGGACAATCGCGCATCTCGCGTTGCTCGTCGGAGGCCTCAACGTCGGCTTCTACACCACGTTCGTGTATTCATCCACGTGGCTGGAGCAGGTGGCGCAAGTGCCGGCAGCGCGCGCGCTCGGCATCAATGCGGCGGCGATGGCGCTCATGCTCGTGATTTCTCCCGTTGCCGGCGCCGCGAGCGACCGGCTGGGCCGGCGTGCAGTGCTCGCCTGGGCGGCCGGCGCGCTCACGCTCCTCGCGTACCCCGCCATGAGGCTCATGATGCGCGGCACGCCGGCCGCGATCCTCGCCGGCGAGGCGGGGCTCGCGCTCTCGATCGGCGCGTGCGGCGCCGTGCTGCCGGCCGCGATGGCCGAGCTGGCGCCCTGGCGGGTGCGCTGCACCGTGCTGTCGGTCGGCTACAATCTTTCGGTCGCGCTGCTCGGCGGGTCGACGCCGATGGTCGCGGCGTGGCTCGTGTCCCGAACACAAGTGGCGCTCGCGCCCGGCGTCTACCTCGCCATCGCGGCGGCGACGTCGCTCGTCGCGGCCGCACTGCTGCCGGGCACGGCGCGGCACAGCGTCACTCAGGAGTTCAAGACGGCGCGGCTCCGGTGAGATTGCAGCCCGCGGATCCGATTCCTATATTGGCGCCGCACCTGCATCACACTGGAGCAGTTATGAGAACCTCACGCCTTCTCCTCGTGGCCGTGGGCGTCTTTCTCCCCTCGGCCGTTATCCCCGCCCAAGCTCCATCCAAGTCCCAGAAGATGCCGGACGCCGAATTCATCCGCCAAGCGGCCAGCGGCGGCCCGCGGGCGATCTCGAGCGATGCCGCCATCGTCCGAATTGAGAAAGCCGGGAGTGTCACCACCCTGCGCCCCGGCACGAACGGCTTCACCTGCACCCTGATGCCGGACGGAACGAACGCGCCTTTCTGCGGCGACAAGCACGCGTGGCCGTGGATGGTCGCGGCCATGACGCGGCAGCCGAAGCCACCCAACACCGAGCCCGGCGTATCCTATATGGCGCAGGGCGGCACGCACTTCGAGACGCCCAATGGCGAAGTTGTCATGGAGCCCGGGCCGAATACCCGAGCGGTCAAGGAGCCGCCACACTGGATGCTGATGTGGCCGGTCGATCCGGCGACGAGCGGCCTGCCCACGAAGCCCAATCCGATGGGCGTGTACGTCATGTTCGCGGGCACGCCGTATGCCCACCTGATGGTGTATCAGAATCCCGGCCAGTTGAAGCCGGCACCGAGCACCGAGGAGTAGCGCGGTCCGGCGGAGTGCGGCAGCGGGATCGGAGGCGGTGGGGTCGAGGACCCCGCCGCCGCATCGCTTCAGATCAGCGGGAATTCACTTCCCCGCGCTCACCCCCGCCTGCCCGCTGCTCGAGACGACGAAATGGGTCCACATTCCGGTGGCCGCGTGGCCCGGCATGTAGCACACAATCGTGTAGCTGCCCGGCTTGTCCGCCGTGAAGGTGATCTTGTCGGACTTGCCCGGCTGCGTGCCCTGCGCCGGGTTGGTCGGGTTCGGTGTCACCGCGCCGGGGAACGCAGGTTGGGGCGTGATCGTCGCGTCGAAGTTGCCGGTGCGGGTGTCGACGCCGAGGCTGTGCGCGAGCACCGGATCGTCGTTCTTGAAGTCGATCGTGATCTTGTAGCCCGCGGGCACCGTGATCGTGGTGTCGCCGTTGGTGAATCCGTTGAAGTTCCAGTGATTGTTCACCGGCGTCTTGCCGGCCTGGATGTCCATCGAGACCGTCTTGGCGCCCTTGTCCACCTTCATCCAGCCCGGCGTCGTGATCGAGCCGCTGGCACCAGCGCTCGCGCCCGAGCTCGAGCTGGTGCTCGAGGTGTCGGCGCCGCTCGCCATGCCGGGCGTTGCCGCCGAGTCGGCCGGCGCGCTCTGGGCGTTCTGCATCGAGCCGTTCGATCCGCCGCTGCTGCCGCCGCCGCCGCACGCCAGCGCCGAGATCGCCGCCGTGGCGACGGCCGCCATCCATCCCATTCCGTGTCGCATCGCAAGTTCCGCCTCTCAGAGAGTTCAATCGTGGGTTCGTTTGTACCACGCGAATCGACACCATCGCGGCGGACGGGACCGTGAGCCGGATCACACGGCCCATGCCGCGTCCGGCGAGCTGCCTTCGGCGCGCGACGGTTTCGAGCCCCGCGCATCGGGCATATGGGAGCCCATGCGTTCCGGCGCCGTCGCCGGGATGGCGGCCGCCCGTGTGGGCGGGTGCGGCTTCCGATAGAGGCAACTCGAGAGGAGGAACTCCATGACCATGATGCTCTTTGCGACCGCCGGGCTCGGGCTCGGTGCGTTGCTCGCGCTCGGCACGCCGGCCGAACGGCCCGCGCCGGTGCAGGTGAATTCCCGCGCGGCAGTGCGCTCCACCGCCGATACCACCTCGGCGCTCGCGAAGCGGCTCACCGGCACCTGGAAGGGCCACGGCACCGACGCGAACGCCAGCCAGGCGCAACCGCTCACGATGAAATGGAAGGCGGATTCGGACGGCACGATGACGGGCACCATCATGCCGAAGGGAGAGCCCAGCTACGACGTGAACGTGGTGTGGAAGTCGGACACGGCGTTCATCTACGAATCAGCGCCGCACCAGAGCAAGTCGCTCGACGAGCCGGTGGTGACCCGCACGCTCGCACAATTCAAGGGCGACTCGCTGGTGGGCACGTACGAGATGCGGCCGGCGCACAAGGACAAGCCGCAGTCGCTCAAAGGGAGGTTTGCGCTGACGAAACAGGGGAAGTAGCGGGCAGACGCAGGCGGCTCAAATAAGGGGCGGCGGCCGCCGCCCCTCGACATGGGGGACGGGCTTCTTAGGTTCGGGGCTGGCCCGGCGGAGCGATGCGTCCGCGGGCGACTCAGCTACGCCGATCGAAGGAGCCAGCCCATGCCGACATCTCCTCCCAGCATCTCCGATCTCGACTTCATCGTGGCCGGCGCGACGCCGACCAGCCGCCGCCTCTTTCTCTCGCGCGCCTCGGCCCTCGGCATCGCGCTGCCGAGCATGGGCGCGGCGCTCGCGGCGTGCACGCGGACGGAGCCGCGCGGCGGAGCGGGCGGAGCGGGCACCCAGCGTCCCGAGCGGCACGAAGGCGAGCATGGGGAGGAGCCGGAGCACGCCGCGCACAATCCCGACAGCCGGCTCGACACGGCGCTCCATCACCCGCGGCACCCCACGTCGGCGGTGCCCGGCGCCACCGCCGGCGCGGCGAGCGTCGAGTATCACCGGCGCGACGCGGAGCTACCGCCCGCCGCGCCGGGCAAGGTGAAGCGCATCCACATGACGGTGCGCGAGACGCCGGTGCGCATCCGGCCCGATCTGGTGGTGGCCGCGTGGACCTTCGACGGCGATGTGCCCGGGCCCGTCGTCCACGTCCGGCAGGGCGACACCGTGGAGTTCACGCTCACCAACGAGGGCGTGATCCCCCACTCGATGGACTTCCACGCGGCGCAGATCGATCCCAAGATCGCGTTCCGGTCGGTGCCGCACGGCCAGTCGGTGTCGTACACCTTCCGGCCGAAGTACGCAGGCGCCTTCCTCTATCACTGCGGCACGTCGCCGGTGCTCATGCACCTGGGCTCGGGGATGTTCGGGGCCATCATCGTGGACCCGCCCAAGCCGCTCCCGCCCGCGAAGGAGTTCGTGCTGGTGCAGAACGAGTACTATCTCACCGAGCCGCACGACGGCGTCGCCGCATTCAGCTATGCCAAGGCGCTCTCGCTCCTCCCCGACGTCGTCTGCTTCAACGGGCGCCCGACGCAGTACCAGGACGCGCCGTTCGTGGTGAAGCGGGGGGACCGGGTGCGTTTCTACGTGGTGGACGCGGGACCCACGCATCCCTGCGCGTTCCATGTGGTGGGCGAGCAGTTCGACACGGTGTATCTGGGCGCCCCGCCGGGGAACGCGTTCCGCGGGGTACAGACGTTCAACGTCGCGGCGGGTGGCGGGATGATCTTCGAGCTGGTGGCCGACGTGGCGGGGGACTTTCCCTTCGTCAACCACGCGTTCGGGCACGGGCAGAAGGGGGCGATCGGGGTGCTGCGGGTGGAGTAGGGGCGCAGCTTGACCAATTTGGTCAACTGGCATAGCTTGCCGGCGAGGAGGGCTCCATGACCCGCAAGCGAATGGTTCGCGAGACCGTGAGCCTGTACCAGGCCAAGACCCAGTTGTCGCGACTGGTAGACCGGGCTGCTGCCGGCGAGGAAATCGTCATTGCCAAGTCGGGCCGGGCCAGGGCGCGACTGGTGCCGCTCGAGGACCGCCGCTCCCTTCGGGTGCCCGGCAAGGGCAAGGGCAAGTGGCGCGTCGGCCGGAACTTCGACGCGCCGCTGCCCGAGGATGTGGTCCGCGCCTTCGAGGGCGGCGAGTGAACCTCTTGCTCGATACGCACGTCCTCCTCTGGTGGGATGAGGGGGTGCGACTTGCGGCCGAGGCGCGCCGCGCCATCGAGCAGGCGGGCGACGTGTACGTGAGCGCGGCGTCGGCCTGGGAGGTGGCGATCAAGGTGGGGCTTGGCCGGCTCAGGCCGCGCCGCACGGTTGAGGAAGCGGCAGCGGAGTCCGGATTCGAGGAGCTGCCGGTCACGTTTCGTCATGCGGCCCGCGTAGCTGAGCTGCCGCCGCACCACCGCGACCCGTTCGATCGGCTTCTGGTGGCGCAGGCGCTCGAGGAAGGTCTCTCACTGGTGAGCCGGGACGCGGCGCTGGGCTGCTATGGCCTAACCGTCGTCCGCGCGTAGCTTTGAGGCACGATTCCACCCATATCTCCAGCGGCCCACCTCCCACGCGGAGTCACGACGATGCGGACACTATTCCCACTCGCGGCACTGGCACTCTGTTGTCTCACCGGAACGGCGGCGGCGCAGGACGGAGCGCCGGCATCGCCCGTCTCCGACGCGTTCCGCGCCACCGCCGAGCGCGACGCGAAGAACCTCACGGCGGCGGCGGAGGAGATGCCGGCCGCCAAGTACGGGTTCAAGCCCACGGCAGCGCAGATGACGTTCGGCGGCGTGATCGCGCACCTGATCGAGGGGAACGACTATCTCTGCTCCAGGATCAGCGGCGAGGACCCGCCCAAGCGTGAGGAGCTGGCCAAGACGGCCAAGAAGGCGGAGCTGGTGAGCCGGCTCAAGGAGACGTTCGACTTCTGCACCTCGTCGCTCGCCAACGTCCACGACGGCGATCTGGACGCGAAGGTGAAGTTGTTCGGCGATCGGGAGTTCTCCAAGGCGTCGGCGATGTTCATCACCGCGCAGGACTGGGCGGACCATTACAGCCAGTTGGCCGTGTATCTTAGGTTGAACAGGCTGTTGCCGCCGACGGCAAAGAAGAAGCAGTCCGAGTAGGCGGCGGTCCAGGGCCCTCGGATTCCGAGGGGGTGGTACGATGGCAAAGAGATGGTATCTGGGTTTGGCGCTCGCGGCGGGCGCGCTTGGCGCGGTGGCCTGCGGCGACAATGGGGCGGGGCTCACGGCCCCGCCGTCGGTGCTCAAGCGGGTGGAGATCCACGACAACAGCTTCACGCCGGAGACGGTGGCGGTCGTGGTGGGAGGCGTGGTGCAATGGAGCAACTTCGGTCCGACGGATCACACGACGACGAGCGACGCGGGACTCTGGGACAGCGGCCGGCTGGCCGCGCCGCGGATGAATACGGCGATGTCGGGGCTTTCGGGCGGGACGTTCGAGTTTCAGTTCAACACTCCGGGGACGTTCACCTATCACGATGCGCTGCACCCGCCGTCGCAGGTGCCGGGGTTCACGGGTGCGGTGGTGGTGACCCCGTAGCGGCGTGGTGAGCGAGCCGGACGCCGGGGGCGCCGGGGGCGCCGCGCGCGGCCAGCCGCGGCGGATCGTGGGGTTTCATCGGGACGACGAGGGCCAGTGGGTGGCCGACCTCGAGTGCGGCCACACGCAGCACATGCGTCATGAGCCGCCGTGGCAGGTACGGGAGTGGGTGACGACGGAGGTGGGGCGGGCGAGGTTCGTGGGGCGGGTGATATCGTGCGTGGCGTGCGAGAAGTGACGGCGAGCGCGCGAGGTCCTCTTGCGCGTCGGCGAGGCGCGAGCGAGTGTTACCCATCTCCCCGACCTCGTGAAAGCATTCGTCGCAGTCACCGACCGGGACTGGTACGACTTCCTCCGTCGCCGCCCGGACCTCGATGAGGTGAATTTCTGGCAGCCGGGCGGCGGGCGGCAGTTCCGCGCGCTCGAGCCCGGGCAGCCGTTTCTCTTCAAGCTGCATTATCCCGACAACTTCATCGTCGGCGGCGGGTTCTTCGCGCACGCGTCGCTCTACCCGGCGAGCCTCGCATGGGAGGCGTTCGGGGACAAGAACGGCGCACCGTCGTTCGGCGAGATGCGGCGGCGCATCGAGCGCTATCGAAGGGTCGGATCCGATCCGCACCACGACTACACGATCGGCTGCATCATTCTCGAGGAGCCGTTCTTCTTTCGCCGCGACCAGTGGATTCCGGCGCCCGCTAGCTTCTCGGCCAATACGGTCGTCGGGAAGAGCTACGACCTGCGCGAGGGCGAAAGCCGCCGCCTTTGGGAGGATGTGATGACGCGGCGGCAAGGGAGCCCGCTCGCGGTTGCGGGCGTCTCAACTCCTCCGATGTTCGGCGATCCGATCCCGGTTCGGCCGCGGCTCGGCCAGGGCGCGTTCCGGGTGAAGGTGACGGATTCCTATCAGCGGCGTTGCGCCGTGACGCTGGAGCGGACGCTCCCGGTGTTCGAGGCGGCGCACATCCGGCCGGTGGCGGATGGCGGACAGCACCGGGTCGAGAACGGGCTCCTGTTGCGGTCCGACATTCACACGTTGTTCGATCGCGGGTACGTCACCGTCACACCGTCGTATCAGTTTCAGGTGAGCCCGCATCTCAAGCAGGACTGGCAGAACGGCCGGGTTTACTACGAGCTCGACGGCCGCCGGATCGACCTGCCGCAGGATCGGGAGGAGTGGCCCGGACGGACGGCGCTGGAGTGGCATGCGGATGTGGTGTACCGCCGCTGAGCGTTGGCTGTGAGCGGCCGCCGCAATGAATGGAGCGAGGCGTTCGCTCGCACGATTCTGGAGTTCGATCAGCAGCCACGGCTTTCGATTGATCTGCGCCGGCCGGTCGATGCGGCGCTCGCCGCGGCCTTGCGTGCGCTCGGTCTCGGGGAGCGTTTCGCGGTAATCACCGCGTCCAACCCGCGCGGCCGTCTGGTGGCCGCGGGGCCGAACGAGCGGCGGCGCCAGCGCCTGCGGGAGCGGATCGATGGCCTCGGAGCCGCATGGCGACCGGCGGACGGGATCTCGGCTGACGGTGGCCATCGCGAGCGCGGCTTCGCCGTGCGCCTGGCGCTGGAGGAAGCGCAAGCGCTGGCCGCCGAATTCGAGCAATTGGCCCTGTTCTGGTTTGACGGAGAGGCGTTTTCGATCGTGCCCGTGCTCGCGAAGGGGCCCGTGATGCGGCTTCCTCAGTAGAGGCGGGCCACGCCGGCCGTCCGGCCGGCACGAGCAATACCTGATTCGGAGAAGAGGATTGGCAAGACGGGGGAAGAAATCGGCGGCCGCCGCGAGTACCGGCGCCACCGTCGGCTACGAGGCGCAGCTCTGGCAGATGGCCGACGCGCTGCGCGGCTCGATGGACGCCGCCGAGTACAAGCACGTCGTCCTCGGCCTGATCTTCCTCAAGTACATCTCCGACGCCTTCGAAGAGCAGCACGCGAAGCTGGTCGCGGATAAGAAGAGCGGCGCCGACCCCGAGGACCCGGACGAGTACCGCGCGCTTGCCATCTTCTGGGTGCCGCCCGAGGCGCGCTGGTCGCATCGAGTGCGCTTGGCCAATCATTGCACTTTCCTGACCGTGAAGATTCCCGTCGGATGGGAGCACGGGACGCGCGCAGTGTGGGAGCTTGAGCAGGTACTTGAGGACCACGAGGTCCGCAGGTTCCGGCAGCGTGGTGCGCTTCGCACGGGAGTGGATGTCGTCGACCACCTGAGTGGAGATGCATGTCACGCCCTGCTCGATTTTGGCGTGCGGAGGCTATTCTGCGCTGGATGGGCCCGCACAGTTCGGTATGTTCTGGAATGTGCTGATCTCGGCCATGTTGAGCTCGATTTGATCCGGCTGCCACGGGGGCGAACCCTCTACGAGGCGGAAATCGAAGAGCCCGACCGACTCATCCGTGAAGGCCTCGTGCGATTCATTCGCGAACTCGCTCCATCAGCGGCCCCGGTAGCCATAAGCAAGTTTTGGGCGTATCCGCGACGCACTCCGAGGGGGCGGCGAGGCACCGACGCCGGTTCCCGGTTGAGGCCTGCATGCGCAGATTTGCTTGTCGGGAACGCATCGTGAAGGCGCGAGTAGTCAGGACGAATAGCAGCATCCAATTCCTCGGAAGTCTGCCCTCGGGTGTGTTTGGCACGCCGGAGTTGAATGCCCTATGGTGCGTGTCTCTGACGTCGAATGGCCGGCTCTCTGCACGAGTGCGGTGCGGTACGCTCTCCGTTGGTGAGTGGGGCAATGGCTCGCCTTCGCTTCGCTGTTCTAAGCGGGGATCTGGTCAAGGCAGTGATCCCGATACGCGCGGGTTGGCTCGCCGCAGCCGCTCCATCGAGCCGCCGATCTCCGACGCGCTTCGACGGATAGCTATTGCGGTCTTCACTTTTCGCCGGCCCCTGCTGAGCCTGCGCGTAGAACGGCAACCGGCAGCTTCGGGCTGATCGCGCTGGCCATTGGGCTGCCCGCGAGCAACGTATCGGCAATCGTTCGGCGAGCCGCTGGAAACCTGTCCCCTGTCACCCCCGCGCGTTACCTTCTCCTGACACCCGGCCCCTCGCCGGCAACTCCCGAAGCACCGCTGCACCGACCCAATAGCCGTGCCCGCGCCCGTCCGGCGCCGCGCGGCCGAACCGACTCCGCATGCCCGACCCGCGGCAGGCCACAGTCGAGGTCGTCGTCGCCACCGATCCGCACCGGCTCTTCGAGCGCGCGGCGGAGGGGTTTCTCGCGCCGCGTGAGCCGGCGGGCGCATCGGCGACACGCGGACCCGGAGCAATCGCGCCGGGATCGGCAGCGCCCCCGTTCCCATCCCCCCGTTACCTCCTCGCCCTCCGCCAGGGCGGCCTCCGCGACGACCTGATCCGCCTCGCCGCCGCGCGCGGCATCCCCGGATGGCTCGATCCGCCGCTCTGCACTTTCGCCGAGCTGCCCGCGCGACTCGCGCAGACGGCGCTCGAACCGTGCGATGACTTCGAGCGCAGCGTGATCCTGGGCGGCGTTCTCCGCGGCCACTCCGGCGACGTGTTCGGCCGGCGCCACCGGCCGCAGGACTACATCGACGCGCTCGACCAGCTCTTCCGCGAGCTGGTGAGCGAAGGGGTCACCGCCCCCCCCTTCGGTGCCGCCCTCGAGCGCCGCGCCGGCCGCGACGCGTTCGAGCGCGAGCGCGACCACGAGCTGGCCGTCATTTACGCCGAGTACCTGTGGCAACTCGCCAAGCCCGATCCGAAGACCGGCCGCATCCGCCGCGATGGCCGCGACGGCCTCCTCGATTGCGCCGCCGCCATCGCCGCCGATCCCGCAGCCCTCGCCCAGCGGCTCGGCGGGCGGCGCGAGCTGCGCCTCTTCGGCCTCCAGGACCTCCGCGGCGGATGGCGCACGCTGCTCCGCACGCTCCAGCAAAGCGGCGCGCTCGACCGGATCGCGATCTACACCGCCGAGCCGCTCGACTTGGGCGACGGTTTCGATCCCGCTCCCGTCGTGATCCGGCTCGAGGAGCCCGAGAGCGTCGCGACCCGGCTCTTCGCATCGCCGGCCGCACGCGCCGGCTCCACGCCCGCCGCGGAACGACCGGAGCATGCCGCGGCTCCGAGCGCCGCCCCCATCTCCGTCATCGCCGCCCCCGACGCCGAGCGTGAGGCCGAGGAGGTCGCCCGCCGGGTGCGCGCGCTCGCCGACGCCGGCGTGCCGCTCACCCGCATCGCCGTCGTCGCCCGCCAGGCTCGGCCCTACGCCGACCTCGTGCTCGCGGCGCTCGACCGATTCGGCGTGCCCGCCACCGCGCGCCGGCGCCTCTCGCTTCACGAAGTGCCTGTCGTGCGCGCCGTGCGCGCGCTCATTTCCGCCGCGGCCCAGGGCTGGTCGCGCCACGCGCTCGCCGAGCTGGCCGAGCAACCGTACTTCGAGTGCCGGCTCGACGCGCAGATGATCAACTTCGCCGGGTTCCGGCGCCGGATCTCCGACCTCTTCTCCTGGCGCAGCGCGCTCAACAATCTGGCGCGAGAGGCCGAAGCCGACGAGCAACGCCGTGCCGGGGCCAACGGCGACGATGGCGAGCGGCGCATTCCGCTTCCCCCCGCGAGCCGCGCGAGCGCCGCCGCCGCATCGTTCGCCGCCTTCTACCAGCATGCCCGCGAGCTGGACAAGACCAGGACTCTCGCGGACTGGGTCGCGTGGCTCAAGCAGTTTCTGGCCGACGATCTGTGGGGCATCGAGCGTTGCATGCGTCGCGTGCCCGGCGAGCGTTGGGACGTGGTCCGCGTGGATCAGGCCGGCTGGAAGTGGCTCACCACCATGGTGGACCGCTGGGGCAAGGCGCTCGACCGCTGGGGCGGAGCCGCCGCGCCGCTCGATGCGCGCGAGTTCTTCGAGCAACTGGAAGACCTGCTCGACGGCGACGTCGCCCTCTGGACCGAGATGCAGCGCGGTGTGCAGGTGCTCGAGGCGTTCGCCGCGGCGTACCGGTCGTTCGACCACGTGTTCATCGTGGGACTCGCGGGCGGCGCGATGCCGCTGCCGCTCCCCGCATCCGCCATCCTCCACGAGCACGAGCGCGACGCGCTCTGTACACAAGGCCTTCCGCTCGAGCCGCGGACGACGTGGGACCACCGCGAGCGCGAGCTCTTCCGCATCCTTGTGGCCGGCGCGAATCGGCTCACCGTGTCGTACCCCGCCGTGGACGCGGCCGCGCGCGAGACGGTGCGCTCCCCGTTCATCGACGCCCTCGGCGACGTGGCGGCGCTGTCGGGAGCCGGAGACGCCGAGCGCATCCCGAGCTCGCGCGTCGTCACTCCCGGCGTCCGCCTCTACGCCGATGATGCGGCGCTCGCGCGCGGCCGCGCCGCCGCCCGGATCGAGTGGGAGCGCGCGGGCGGGCTCCTCACCCCCTGGAACGGACGAATCGAGGATCCGGCCCTCGTCGGCCACCTGGCCCAGGCGCTCGGCGACGACCGAATCTGGAGCCCGACGCAGCTCGAGTCGTTCGCGAAATGCCCCTGGGCCTACTTCTCCGCCCGGCTGCTCCGGCTCGAGAAGCTGGAGGACCCGGACGAAGAGATGGACAACGCGACGCGCGGCTCGCTGCTGCACGACGCGCTGCGGCGGTTCTATGCCAAGGCGCGCGACAAGGACGGAAAGCCGCCGTTCCTGCGCACCGCGGATCTCGACTGGGCGCTTCCGCTAGCCAAAGATGCGCTCCGCGAGACTATGGAAGACGCACGCGGCAGGCGCTGGCTCGGCAACGAGAAGCTCCTGCCCGCGAAGACGGCTGAGCTGTGGCGGATCCTGCGGCGGTTCGTCGCTTGGGAGGCGGAGCAGCATGAGGACATGTACAACAATCGCATGAAAGTCTCCGGCTCGATCCGCACTGCCCCAGACGCGCACGAGCTGCCGTTCGACGACATCGTGCTCGACCGAAACGGCGTGCGCTTCCACTTTCGAGGCTTCATCGATCGCGTCGGCGTGGGCGTAGACGAGCGCTTCGATGCGAGCGGGTTCGTCGCTGCGGTTGATTACAAGACGACCAAAGGCGCCGCACCGGGCGGAGGGGAGAAGAAGGCGTGGGCGGACGACGTTGTGCTTCAAGTACCGCTCTACGCGTACGCGCTCTCGCAGCTCGAGCCCGACAAGACCGTAGCGCGCGTGGAGTACCGCGCGCTCAAGACGCCCGAGGCCGTGCACTCGCTCGAGCTGTATCGGTACGATCGCAAGGCGAAGCAGGTCGTCGAGAACCCGGAGGCGGTCGCCCAGCTCGAGCGCGCGCTCGACGCGGTGAGCGAGCACGTCCTCCGCGCCCGCAGCGGCGAGTTCCCCGCCGCACCCGCCGAATCCTGCGGCTGCCCGTTCTTCTGCCATGCGCTCGAGATCTGCCGCGTCGCCGGCGGCCCCAAGGTCGAAAAACACTTCTCATGAATCGGCCCACGCCGCGCCAATGGGACGCGATCCGCGCGGTCGACGAGCACCTCCTCGTTACCGCTGGTGCCGGCACCGGCAAGACCACCACCGTTGTCGGCCGCATTCTCTATCTGGTCGGCGCCGAGATCGAAGGCGAGCGCCTTGCCGAGGAGCGTCGCGTAAGTCTGCGTGACATCGCCGCCATAACCTTCACGAACGCCGCCGCCGCCGATCTCAAGGCAAAGCTCCGGACGGAGCTGCGTGCCGCCGGCTTGGGCGACGTCGCATACGAGGTCGACGGCGCCCGCATCGGCACCATCCACGGCTTCTGCGGCGCCATCCTGCGCGAGTTCGCGCTCCGCACCCATCGCAATCCCGCGATGCGCGTGCTCGAGGAAGGCGAAGGCGCGGCGTTCGTGGCCGAAACGGTCCACGAGGCGGTGCTTCAGGCGCTCGAGGACGACGATGTGCCCGGCATCAATGAGCTGTTCTCCGTCTGGACCGTGGGCGAGGTCGAGGATTGGCTCTGCGACCTCGCGGCAGACGGCATGCGTCTCGACCGGATCGCGGCAAAGGCCGGAGAGCTGGGGCCGCTCGAGCGTACCGTGGTCAAGCTCGCGAACCTCGCTCGGACCGCGGTCGAGCAGCGGCTGCTGCGAACGTCGAGCGTGGACTTCGGTCGGATGATCGCCTGGACCCGCGATCTCCTTGGCGGTTATCCGCTGGCGCGCCGGGCGCTCCAGCGGCGCATTCACACGCTCATCGTGGATGAGTTCCAGGACGTGGATCCGGTGCAACAGGAGATCGCGTGGCTCCTGGGCGAACCCGAATCGCGCCGCGCCGACACCACGCGACTCATGCTGGTAGGTGACCCCAAGCAGAGCATTTACCGATTCCGCCGCGCCGACGTGACCGTGTGGACCGGCGTGCGGGACGCATTCGAGACCGCGGGCCTCGGCCGCACCGTTCCGCTGGATGTCAACTTCCGCTCGGTGCCCGGCGTCCTCGGCATGGTGGACGCGACGGTGGGCCCGCTGCTTGACCGACCCATCGGCGGCGGCGCGTTGCAGGCGTTCGAGATCAGCTATCTGCCGGTCGAGCCGAGCCGCCAGGGCGACGGCGCAGCCGTCGAGCTGCTTGCGGTGCACACGCCGAAGGGCGTCAACTCGGGCGCGCGGCGTGCCGCCGAGGCCGAGGCGGTGGCAGCGCGCGCCGTCGAGCTCAACGCCGAGGGTGTGCCTTGGGGGAAAATGGCCGTGCTGCTCGCGGCGACGACCGACCTCGACACCTACGAGGCCGCGCTCCGTCGCGCCGGCGTCCCCACCTACGCGCTCGCGGCCGAGGGATTCTACGAGCGGCGCGAGGTACTCGACCTCCTGCTTGCACTCGAGACGCTGCGCGACCCGCAGGACGACCGCGCACTCTTGGGCTTTTTCCGGAGCCCCTTCGTGGGGCTCAAGGACGAGACGCTGTTCGACATCGCACGCCAGGCACAGCAGCCGTACTGGAACCATCTCGATGGGGTCGCGGTGGGCGAGCAGAAATTGCTGGAGTGGGGCAGGGCGCTCGTCCGCGAGCACGCAGCGCTCCGCGACCGCATCCCTACGCATGGGTTGCTGGAGCGCCTGCTCGACCGGAGCGGCTACCGCGCGCACCTCGTGGCGCTCGGCCGAGAGCGGAGCCAGGCGCTTGCCAACGTCCGAAAGCTGGTTGGCATGGCGCGCGGGCTTCGCGATCTCAGCGCCGGCGACTTCCTGCGCGTCGTGCGCGAGATCAGCGAGCGGGGCGACCGCGAGGGCGACGCGCGGCTCTTCAGCCAGGGCGAGGACGTGGTCACGATTACCACGATTCATAGCGCCAAGGGACTCGAATGGGACGTGGTGTTCTGGTGCGACCTCGCGCGGGCAAGGGACAACAAGACGCCGCGCATGGTCCTCGGGCGCGAAGCGATCGCGCTCAAGGACCCCGACGTGTCGAAGACGGAAGGGCAGCCGGCGGCGTACCGCGCCCTCCTCGCACAGGACCGTGTGGAGGACGACGCCGAGCGGAAGCGGCTCTGGTACGTAGCGATGACCCGGGCGAAGGACCGGCTCATACTCGCGGGATTCGGGACCGAGCGGATGCCGGTCGGATGCCCGGGCGCGGCGATTCTCGGCGAGCTGGGGGTGGAGGAGTTGGCTGGTGGTGAGCCGGTCGCGTACCGCGATCACAAGGGCAACTCGTACGAGGCGCCGGTGCGGATGGTAACGGCCGGCGGGAGCGCGGCCGCGGCCGGGACGGCAGACGGCGACGAGAGCGCTGACGATGACGAGAGCGCTGACGATGACGAGAGCGCGAGCAGCCGCGGCGGGCGCGCCGGGATCCTGGCCGCTCGCGATCCGTTTATCGCCGCACCCGTTCCGCCGTTCGCACCGCCGCTCGCCGCCGTGCCCGGCCGCCCGCGCCACTCGGCCACCGAGCTCATGCTGTTCACCCGCTGCGAGCGGCGCCACTGGTTCCGCTACGTCGCCGGCCTGCGCGAGCCCGAGGTGAAGCGCACCGGCGCCGAGTTTACCAACGCCGTCGCGCGAGGACAGATCGTGCACGACGTGTTGGAGCACCTCGCCGCGGAGGAGGAGTTCGGCGAGCTGCTCGACGCGGCGATCGGCCGGTGGGACGAGACGGCGCCACCGCCGGACACAGTGCCGGGGCGGCGATACCGCGACG
Organism: Gemmatimonadales bacterium; assembly: GCA_036279355.1. NCBI lineage: Bacteria > Pseudomonadati > Gemmatimonadota > Gemmatimonadia > Gemmatimonadales > Gemmatimonadales bacterium. The sequence goes on along the minus strand of DASUJH010000009.1, from coordinate 307 downwards.
AGCTGGCCAAAATCATCAAGACGGTGAGCAGCCGCCCCGACTACCGCGCGCTGGCCGACGCGCCGGAGCATCGGAACGAGCTGCCGTTCCTCCTCATCACCGGGCCCGATGCGTTCGTCGAAGGGAAGATCGACCTCGCTGCGGCCGCGGGCGATGGACTCGCGGCGCTCGACGTGAAGACCGGCGGCGGCGATGCCGAGGCGGCGCACCGCAAGGCGGAGCGGTACGCGCTCCAGCGCGATGTGTACGTAAGCGCGCTCGACGCCCTCAGCGGGCGGCCGGTCGAGCGCTTTGCCTTTCTCTTTGC
>DASUJH010000008.1 GCA_036279355.1 Gemmatimonadales bacterium | reverse complement strand
GCGAGCGTCGGCAGCACCTGGTACCGCACCCCAAGCCGCGGCGCGAACGCCGAGTTGCTCTTGTCGGGATAATTGATCACCACCGGCGAGCCCGATGTGGCGTCCACCCGGCTGCCGTCGTGGCTCCGCCACGCATCGATGCGCGCACTCGCCTCGATCCGGAGCCGCTCCACCGGCGCGAGCACCCCCTGCACGTACACACCGCCCACCTCCTGCGTGCCACCCGAGGTGCGCGTGCCGCTCACCGTGGCGCCCGAGCCGTACACCTGCTCGTCCAGGCGCCCCACCATGTGCCGGAAGTCCGCGCCCGCCGCCACCAGCTCGAACACGCCCGCCGGGCGCGACCAGCGCACCGAGCCGCCCAGATCGTGGCTCGGGATGAACTGCGCCACGAGCGGCGACTCGCTCGTGCGCTCCGCATTCACCCGCGACGCTCGGCTGTCGTAGTGCTGGCTCTGCCCAAACCCGCGCAGCTCGACTCGCCCGCCGAGCACATTGTTCACCGTCGCACCCGCAACACCGCTCCAGATGTGCCGCTGGTTGGGCTCGGTGAGCGGCGTGCCGAGGCTCCGGTCGTCGCCGAAGTAGCCGGCGCTCGCGAAGACGCTGCTCCCGCCGCCCAACGTGTACTCCGCCCGCGCGTTCACGTTGCCGCGCTCCACCGCGCTCGGCTGATCGATGGGACCACGCTCGTCGGGCGCCAGCACCGTGTAACCGCCGCCGCGGCCGTAGTCGCCCGCGACAGAGACGCCGAGCCGGCCGAAAACGTCGGTGCCGTAGAGCGAGCCGTCAAACGCGCTCCGGCTGCCGCCGCTCGCGAGCAGGTGATAGCCCTGCTCCGCAATCGGCGCGCTGAAGAGCGAGATCACCCCGCCCATCGCGTAGTTGCCGTAGAGACTCGACCCGCCGCCCTCCAGCACCTCCACCCGGTCGAGCTGGAAGCGCGGCGCGCGGTTCCACTGGATCCACTCGCCCCAGGGGTCGTTGAGCGGCACGCCGTCGAGCAGCACCAGCGTGCGGCCCTCGTCGGCGCCGCGGATCGACACAATTTCTTCCGGCCCCGACACCGTGCTCGAGGTGCGCGGCAGCTCGATGCCCGGCATCTCGCGCAACAGGTCGTCGGTGGTGCGCGCGGGGCTGGTCTCGATCTGCTCGCGCGAGAGGACGTGCACCGTCGCCGCCGGGCGATCGGCGGATTCGGAGACGCGATTCGCGGTGACGACGAGACCCGGAAGGAGCAGCGGAGCGTGGTGGGCGCGGGCGCTGTCGGCGGCGAGCGTGTCCCGCGCGGTGTCGGGGACCTGCGCGCGGGCCGCGGCCGGCGCCGCGACGGCCCCCGCAACCAGCGCCACAACGGCAACAATGAATCGACGCGCGAGCCGCATCCGCCCCAACAGCCACGCGGCCGCGCCCCCGAACAGCCGGGCGGCCGCGCGCCCCGCGCTCATCGCGCCGCCCGCCGCCACACCGCGTACACTGGCACGCCGAGCGCCACGATCAGCAGGCCCACCGCGGAGTAGAGCCGCTGCTGCGGGTCCACCAGCAGCACCACGAGCAGGAACGCGATCGCCACGATGTAGAGCGCCGGCAGCACCGGATAGCCGAAGGCCTTCACCGGCCTGGGCAGGTCGGGCCGGAGGCGGCGCAGGCGGAAGAGCGCGACCGCGGTGAGCAGATAGAAGATGAGCGCCGCGAAGATCACGTAATTGAGCAGCTCGCTGTAGGTGCCGCTCACGCAGAGCACCATCGTCCACACGGCCTGCGCGATGAGCCCGAACACGGGCGTGCGGTACTCCGGGTGCAGCACGCCGGCGGGGCGGAAGAAGAGCTTGTCGCGCGCCATCGCCCAGTACACCCGGGGGCCGGCGAGGATGAGCCCGTTGTTGCAGCCGAAGGTCGAGATGAGGATCGCGACCGCCATGATCGACGCGCCCGCCGCGCCGAGCATCACCTCCATCGCCGCGGTGGCGACGCGGTCCTGCGTGGCGTACTGGATGCCGCGCGCGATGGCGTCGGCGCCGTGCGGCTCGCCCGCGAAGGGCAGCACGCTGAGATACGCGACGTTGGCCGAGAGGTAGAGCACGGTGACGATGATGGTGCCGGCCGCGAGCGCCAGCGGAAGATTCTTGCGCGCGTCCCGCACCTCCGCCGCGGCAAACGTCACGTTGTTCCACGCGTCGCTCGAGAAGAGCGAGCCCACCATCGCCGCGCCGATCACCGGCACCACGGCGAGCGTCCAGTCGCCCGTCCCCCAGAAACTGCCGAAGTTGATCGCCGCCACCTCGGGCCGGCGGAAGATCGTGATGCCGAGCAGGATGAGCGCGACGAGCGCGCCGACCTTGGCGATGGTGAACACCGTCTGGATCGCGGCACCGAGGCGCACGCCGCGGATGTTGACCCAGGTGAGCGCCGCCACCATGAGGAGCGCCACCACCCGCTGCGGCGAGAGGCCGAGCTGCACGGCGCCCTCGGCGCCGGGCATGCGGAACGATCCCAGATGGAGAAAGACGTCGGGCGTGAGGCTCGGAATCAGCACGCCCAGGAAGCGCGCAAAGGCGACGGCGACGGCGGCAATCGTGCCGCTCTGGATGACGGTGAAGAGCGTCCAGCCGTAGAGAAATCCGGCCGAGGGCGCCAGGCCCTCGCGCAGGAAGACGTACTGCCCGCCCGCGTTCGGCATCATCGCGGCGAGCTCGGCGTACGCCAGCGCGCCGATAATGGTGACGACGCCCGTCACCGCCCATACAATCAAAAGCCCGGCGGGGCCGAGCGCGTTGACCTGGCGGCTGATGTCGGCGGAGACGATGAAGATGCCGGAGCCCACCATCGAGCCCACGACGAGCGAAATGGCGGCGAGCGGCCCGATGCCGCGGATGAACTGGGCTTCGCCCGGCTCGGGCGTGCCGGGCAGGACCTCAGCCGGCGCGGCCATGCGGCTCGTCGGGACGCGTCGGTGGTGTGATCTCCGGAGAGTCGTCGTGCGGACCGATGGCCTCGTCCACCACCGCCTGCCCCGCCGCGGCGAGGCCGCGCATGATCCTGGCCGCGCCGTCCATGAGTCCCATCGTGCCGCTGATCGCCTGGATCGGGAGCTTGCCCGCCCGCATGGTGTCCTCCACGGTGTCGGTGATCCGGGCGAGGAAGCCGCCCGGCCGAGCGCGTTCGGCGTACCGGCTGGAGAGAAACTCGATGTAGTCGAGCACCTGGTAGGCGCGCTCGTCGCCGAGCGTGTCGAGGGCCCGGAGGATCCGTTGGCGGAGCAGGTCGTTCATGGCCGTAAAGCTACTTGCCGGGCGTGCCGCTCACCACTGAGGCCAGCTCGACGACCGGCGTCGCGAGAAACTTGGTGTGGGCCGCGCGCACCGTCACCCGGAGCACCAGCTCCTGGAGCGCGGGGAGCGACTTGAACTGCGCGAGCTGGTCGCGCGGAACGATGACGTAAACGAATCCCGACTCAGGGAGCGGGCCGCGGGTGAGGAGATAGGGCTGGCCGGGCGGCAGCTCGGTGCGCAACTCGTCGGCCGTCTGGATCGCGATGAACTGGACACGCCACTCGAGCGTCTGGCCCACGTAGCGATCCGGCTCGGCGCGCAGCTCGGCCGCCGTCACGCCCAAGAGCGTGCCGCCCGACGACGGGCGGACGTCCGCCTCGTGCACCCAGCCCTCGAGCTGCACCCGCACCCAGTCGCCCGCGCGCGCGAGCACCCGGCCGGTGGCGCCCGGAGCGGCGGTGCCGATCGTATCGCCGTCGGGGCGGGCGAGCAGCTCGGCGGAGCGGGCGATCTCGATGGCGGAAGGGCCGGCGGCGGAGGCGCCGGATGCGGAGGCGGCCGGTGCAGCCGCCGGGGCCGTCGAATCACTCGATGCGGTGGATGCTGTGCGCGAGCGGGCTGCCACGCGCTTCGGCTTGGCCGGCTGCTGCGCTTTCGGATCGGGCGCCGGATTCTGCGCCGCCTTTTCCTTCTTCTCCTCCAGCGCGGCGGTCTCGACCTCGCCGTCGCCGAGCGCCTTGCTCGAGACCCAGCCGGAGCGGCGCACGTGCACCCAGTTGCCGCGGGCGCCGCGCCGGTCGAGCAGCATGCCTTTCTCGAGCCGAGCCACGAGCGCGCCGTTGGGCCCGTCGCGCAGGTTCTCGCCACCGTCGGCGGTGACGATCACGTCGAAGCCGTCGCGCCGGGTGCGATCGACCGACTTGCTCCAGATCCAGCCGTCGAGCGTCACCTCGGTGAGGCCGCGGTGCGACTTGCCCGTGCTGAGCTCGGCGCCCCCCTCGAGCGTGGCGAGCGTGCCGCCGTCCGCGGAGCGCAGCAGGGGCGTGCCGTCGCGCGCGACGGAACGCTGCTGCGCGGAAAGGCGCGGCGCGAGCGCGGGCGCCAGCGATGCCGCACACACGAGGCCGAACGCGAGCGCGCAGGCTGGTAGCCGGCGGAGGGCGGGACTAGATTGCGGCGCTTGAGTCACCGTTGGGCATTGTAGCGACACGCGGAGACCCATGTCAAACCGAAGCGCCCGCGGCCGCCCGGTGGTGCTCGTCGTGCTCGACGGCTGGGGCTACCGGGCCGAGCGCGAAGGCAACGCAATCGAACTGTCAAACACGCCCGTGTGGCACCGGCTCTGGGCCGAGTGCCCGCGCACGCTGCTCGACGCCAGCGGCCTTGCCGTCGGACTTCCGAAGGGCCAGATGGGCAACAGCGAGGTCGGGCACCTCAACCTGGGCGCCGGGCGCGTGGTGCCGCAGGACTTGGTGCGCATCTCCCAGAGCATCGCGAGCGGCGAGTTCTACTCGATCGGGGCGCTCACCGAGCTCTGCGCCTCCGTCCGGGCCACCGGCGGCACGCTGCACCTCGTGGGGCTGCTCGGGCCCGGCGGCGTGCACGCGCTCGACCGGCACTTGCTCGCCGCCGTCGAGCTGGGCGTGCGGCAGCGGGTGCCGCAGATCGCGATCCATGGTTTCCTCGACGGCCGCGACTCGGCACCGACGCTCGGCGCGGAGGTCGTCCGCACGCTGCTGCGCGACATGCGGAGCATCGCCGGCGACAAGATCGACATCGCCACGCTCACCGGCCGGTACTACGGCATGGACCGCGACCGGCGCTGGGAGCGCACCAGGGTGGCGTACGAGGCGATCGCGCACGGCGTGGGGCAGCCGATCACCCATCCGGTGCTCGCGGTGCAGGCCGCCTACCAGCGGCACGAGACCGACGAGTTCATCAAGCCGCTCATCCACGTGCGGAACGGCGAGCCGGTGGCGCGGGTTCGCGATGGCGACGGCATCTTCTTCTTCAACTATCGCAGCGACCGGATGCGCCAGATCGTGGCGGCGCTCTGCGTGCGCGGCTTCGACGGCTTCGACGTGGGGGAGCGGCCCGACGTCGAGTGCGTCACGATGACGCAGTACGACCAGACGTTCGAGATCCCGCAGGCGTTCCCGCCGTTCACCCTCGCGCGCATTCTGGCGGAGGTGCTGGCGGACCGCGGGATGACGCAGTTGCGCACCGCGGAGACGGAGAAGTATCCCCACGTGACCTACTTCTTCAACGGCGGCTTCGAGCCGCCCTACAAGGGCGAGGACCGCTGCCTCATCCCATCGCAGCGGGTGGCGACGTACGACCTGGCACCCGAGATGAGCGCGGCCGGCGTCACCGACGCGCTCTGCCGCGCGCTCGTCAAGGGCGATCACGACTTTCTCCTGTGCAACTACGCCAACGCCGACATGGTGGGCCACACCGGCGTGCTGCCGGCGGTGGTGAAGGCGGTCGAGACGGTGGACCAGTGCCTCGCCCGCGTGCTCACGAGTGCGGAAGCCGCCGGCGCCAGCGTCCTCATCACCGCCGACCATGGCAACTGCGAGACGATGATCGACCCCACGACCGGCGGCGTGCACACCGCCCACACGACCAATCCCGTGCCGATCGTCGCGGTGCGCGGTGACTGCGCCACGCTCCGCCCGGGCGGCGCGCTCCGCGACGTGGCGCCCACGGTGCTCGGCCTGCTCGGCGTCGAGCCGCCGCGGGAGATGACGGGGCGGGATTTGAGGCAATGCTGACGCGGGTGGCTGCGCGGGCGCGGCGGGCAGGGGCGCGGCGGGCGCGGGCGCGGCGTGCGCGGGCGCGGCACGGGCCGGCTGCATTCGCGCTCGCCGCGCTCGTGGCGATCGGCGTGCCGGCCGCGGCGCGCGCGCAGGTGGGCCACGCGCCCGGCCACTCGCCCTACCACGACTTCCCCAACGGCAACTCGTTCACCTTGCTCGTGGGCCACTTCGGCGGGGGCGGCGGCGAGGTGGGCGTGGGCCCGCACAACGCGACGACGTACGGCCTCCGGTTCGACATCCGCACCGCGAAGGCGGTGCAGTTCGGGATCGGGTTGTCGCGCGGCACGTTCGACCGGCTGCTGATCGATCCGTTCCAGCCCGTCGCCCAGCGGGTGAGCGGCCCGATCGACCAGAAGGTGATGTTCGCCGAGCTCGACATCCAGCTCAACCTCACCGGCGGAAAGACGTGGCACCGGCTGGCGCCGTTCGGCGCGATCACGCTCGGCGGCGCGTTCTCCGAGAAGACGCCGGCCGACACGAGCGGCTTCAAGTTCGGCAACAGGTTTTTCTTCGCGCCGAACGCCGGTGTGAGGATCTTCGTGACGCGGCGGCTGCACCTGCGTGGCGAGGCCCGCGCGGTTTTGTGGAAGCTCAGCTATCCGGCTAACTTCCGCATGAATCCCACACCGGTCCTCGCCGACGTGCGCCAGAGCGAATGGACCATGTCGCCCTGGTTCCAGGCGGGGCTCGGCTACACGTTCTGAGCCGCGGCGCCGCCGATGCCGACCACCCTCACCCGCACCGTGAGCTTCTTCGCCCGCCACCGGATGTACCGCCCCGAATGGACGCCCGAGCGGAATCGCGCGGAGTTCGGGCCGCTCTCGGATGAGCCGGGGCACGGCCACGACTATCAGTGCGCCGTCACCGTACGCGGCGCACCCGATGCTCCGCCCGATCTGCTGGTCGACCTCGCCGCGCTCGACGGCATTCTGCGCGAAGAAGTGTTCGAGCCGTGCGAGGGCAAGTACCTGAACCGCGATCTTCCCGCCTTTGCCGATACCCTCCCCACCTGCGAAGCGCTGGCCGAGTATTTCTACCAGCGCATTTCCGCCCGCCTGCCCGCGGGCGTCCGGCTCGAGCGGGTGCGCGTGAGCGAGGACCCGACGCTCCATGCCGACTGCACCGGACTCCCCTGAGCTCGCGCGTCCGGCCAAGCGCGGCGGCCGGATGTCGGCGCACGCGGCGGTGGAGGAAACCGCCGTCTGGCTCGAGGTGAACGGGCGGCAGGCGGTGACGTGGATGTGCACGCCCGACCTGCTCGAGGAGCTGGCGGTGGGCTGGCTGCACGGCGAAGGCTACGTCGACAGCGCGAGCGAGGTGCGGCTCCGGCCGTGCGCTACCGACCTGGGCTTCTGGGCCGACGTGCCCGAAGCAAAGGCCGACGCGGTGCGGGCGGAGGCGCGAAGGCCGGTGCTTGCGTCGGGGTGCGGTGCGGTGGCCACCTTTCTCGCCGACCCCGCGACGGTTGCCGCGAGCCCCACGCGCGGCGAGGCGCCCGCGCTCGAGCGGCTCCGCGCCGCGTTCAAGCAGCTCTTTGCCCGAGGCGAGCGATACAAGGACACCGGCGGCATCCACGCGGCGGCGCTCATCGATGGCGACGCGCTGATCTCGCACGCCGAGGACATCGGGCGGCACAACGCGGTGGACAAGGCGATCGGCGCGGCGCTCATCGCCGAGCGCAAGGTCGCGGGGCTCGGGCTGCTCGTCACCGGACGCATCTCGGCCGAGCTCGCGTTCAAGGCGGCGCGCGCGGGGATCGCGTGGGTGGCGACGCCGTCGGTGCCCTCGACGCTCGCGGTGGAGATCGCGCGGCGCACCGGGATGGTGCTCGTGGGGCGCGCGGTGAGCGGCGAGCCGCAGGTGTGGGAGAGCGGGCGGACGGGCGGACGGGCGGACGGGCGGACCGAGGGACAGGCGGACGGGCGGACAGACGGACAGGCGGACAGTTGAAGGGGGCCATTCTCGCGGGTGGAGGGGCAACGCGGTTTGGGGGGCGGGCGAAGGGGCTCGAGGTTGTGGGCGGCGCGCGGATTTTGGATCGTCTGGTCGGGACCTTCGTCGACGCGCTCGGCGAGGAGCCGCTGCTCGTGGCGAACGCGCCCGAGGCGGACACGTGGCGCGCGGGACTCCGGGTCACGGCCGACGTGCGCCCCGGCCTCGGCTCGCTCGGCGGGATCTACACCGCGGTCGTCGCCGCGCCGGCGCCGGTCGTCTGCGTCGCGTGGGACATGCCGTTCGTCACGGCCGAGCTGGTGCGCGCGCTCGCGGCGGGGCTCGGCAAGTACGACGCGTACCTGCCCGAGAGCGGCGGCCGGCGCGGCGTGGAGCCGCTCTGCGCAGCGTACGGGCCGGCCTGCGCCGCGGCGATCGCGGCGAGCCTCGACCGCGGCGACCTCAGAGCAATCGGTTTCCATCGCGACGTGCGGGTGGGCACGATGCCGCCGGAGGCGGTGCGGGCGACGGGCGATCCCGAGCGGCTCTTTTTCAATGTCAACACCGCCGGCGACCTGACAGAGGCGGACGCGCTGTGGCGACTCGGATCCTCTCGGTGATCGGCCGCAAGAACGCGGGCAAAACCACGCTCACCGTGGCGCTCGCGCGCGAGCTTACGCACCGCGGGCACCGGGTGATGACGATCAAGCACGGGCACCATCCGGCGGACGCGGACCGCGCGGGCAGCGACAGTTGGCGCCACTTCAATCTTGGAAGGGCCGAGCGCACGCTGCTCGCCTCGCCCGAGACCCGCGTGCTCTTCGAGCGGGCGCCCGACGAGTACGACCCGGAGGCGCTCGCGCAGCGCTACATGCAGGGCGCCGACATCGTGCTCTGCGAGGGATACAAGCGCGCCGCGCTCCCCAAGATCGAAGTATTCCGGAGCGCGGCGGCGGCGCACCCGATCTTCGACCCGGCCGCGCCGAACGCGGGCGAGTGGATCGCGCTCGTGGTGGACAATGTCGACACCGACAACCCCGCCATTCGCGCCGCGCGCTGCGCGGTGCTCCGCTTCCAGGACACGAGCTGGCTCACTACGCTCACGAACGTCGCCTGGGAGAGGGCCGAGCGGTTGTGAACCCGGCGCCGCTAGCCGCCACCGAGGCGGCGGTCCGGATCCTCGCCGACGTCCACCGCCAGCCCGCGCTCCGCGTGCCGCTCGACGACGCGCTGGACAGCGTGCTGGCCGAGGACGTCGTGAGCCCGCTCGACATTCCCGCATGGACCAACTCGGCGATGGACGGCTACGCGGCGCGCGGCGCCGACGTGCGCGGCGCGAGCGAAGCGGCACCGGTGCGGCTCCGCGTGATCGAGGCGCTCCCGGCCGGCGCGTTTCCCACCCGCGCGGTGGGCGCCGGCGAGTGCGCGCGCATCTTTACCGGTGCGCCGCTCCCCGAAGGCGCCGATAGCGTCATCCGCCAGGAAGACACCGACCAGGGTGCGCAGGTCGTCACCATCATGCGCGACCGCGACGTCGGCATCAACTTCCGCCGCGCGGGCGAGGACATCCGGCGGGGCCAGACGGTGCTCCGCGAGGGCACGGCGCTCGGCCCCGCGGAGCTCGGCGTGCTCGCGTCGCTCGCGGTGGCGAACCCGCTGGTCTATCGCCGCCCGCGGGTGGCCATTCTCGGGAGCGGCGACGAGATCGTCGACGTGGACCAGCCCGAGGCGATCCTGAGCGGACGCAAGACGGCGAGCAGCAACACTCACACGCTCGTGGCGCTCGTCCGCCGCGCCGGCGGCGAGCCGGTCAACCTCGGCATCGCGCGGGACACGCCGGAGAGCATGCGCGAGCATCTTTCGCGCGCGCTCGACTGCGATCTGCTCGTCACCACCGCCGGCATCAGCGTGGGCGAGCACGACTACCTCCGCGCCGTGCTCGACGAGATGGGGGTGGAGCAGCGGTTCTGGAAGCTCCGGATGCGGCCGGGCGCGCCGGTGGGGTTCGGGCTGCTCAAGGGGATTCCGTGGATCGGGCTGCCGGGCAACCCGGTGAGCACGATGGTGACGTTCGAGCTGTTCGTGCGGCCGGCCATCCGGAAGATGAGCGGGCACGCCCTGCCCTTCCGGCGCGGCATCACGGTGCGCGCGGCGGAGCCAATCTCGCTCAAGCCCCGGTTGCAGCATTTTCTTCGCGCGGTCGTGACCGACACGCCGAGCGGGCCGGAGGCGAGGCTCACGGGGCCGCAGGGGTCGGGGATTCTCACGTCGATGGTGGTGGCAAACGCGCTGCTGGTGATTCCGGAGGGGCAGTTCGAGACGCCAGCGGGGGCGGAGGTACGGGCGATAAGGCTGGATGATCCGGTGGATCAGGGGGAGCCGGGGTTCTGAGTCAGGCGGTCAGGCGGTCAGGCGGTCAGGCGGTCAGGCGGTCGGGCGGTCGGGCGGTCGGGCGTCAGGCAGCGAGCACGCGCACGCCATAGTCACCGAATCGCGCGTCCCGCGTCACGAGGGTAAGCCCCTCGGCGAGCGCCTGGGCGGCGAGCATCCGGTCGAACGGGTCGCGGTGATGCGACGGCAGCGCGCCTGCCGCGAGCGCGTGGTGAGGAGTCACGTTGAGGGTGCGGAATCCGGCGGACGAGAAGGCGTCCGGAAGCCACTCCGCGGCAGGCCCGGGCAGCCGGAGCTTGCCGAGCCCTTCCTTGATCGCGATTTCCCAGACGGAGACGGCGCTCACAAGCACGTCGGAGGCGGGGCTTTCGATGGCCTTGCGGGCGCGCGGCTCGAGCTGTTTCGGCGCGCCCAGCGCCCAGAGCACGACATGGGTGTCGAGGAGAAGCCTCAGGCGGGCTCCTCCCCGTCGCTTCCCTCGAACGAGCGGATCACCTCGTCGGGCGTGTCGTCGAAGTCGGGGGCGATCCAGATCTGGCCCGACCACGCGCCGAGAGTGCGATGCTCACGGCGCGGCGCGTAGGGGATGAGCCGCGCGACGGGCTTGCCATGGCGGGCGATGACAACCTCTTCGCCCTCCTGCACGCGATCGACGAGCTTGGAGAGGTGGGTCTTGGCGTCGTAGATATTTATGGGTTCCATGCCGCTAGTCTAGTCTAGGTTGGTCTCATGTGCAAGCGGGGCCAGGCGCTGTCCGGTATTCCTTTGCCGCGCCCGCCGTTGACGCCGGCGTTCGCCCCCGCTAGTGTTGTCCCGCGAAGAGGGGGAGTAGCTCATCCGCCCACGGGCGGACGTCCGGATCGTCAAGACTGTCCGCGCCTCTTTCGGGAGGCGCGGGCACGGTCCGGCAGGAAGCAGGGAGCCTCGCATTCCCTGCGTCAGAGCGAGACCTTCGTCCAGCTGCCAAGGCATTGTGCCACGGGTGAGCGGACGAGGTCTCGCTTTTGTTTTTGGGTCCGGGAGGACCCGAGGAG